>NZ_BCVK01000006.1 GCF_001591705.1 Lactococcus cremoris subsp. cremoris NBRC 100676
AATTCGGGTTATTTATAGATTTTTGGCTGACGATATAAAAAATTACTGACACAATCATTTCGTCAGTAATTTTCCATTAAATTATTTTTTAGCCGCCCGTTCTGCTTTTCGAGCTGCTCGTCTAGCTTCACGTTCAGGGTCAACTGGGCGTGTCTTTCTTTCTTTTTTAAGATTTGTCTCTGTACTTATCCCTAAGTCAGCATTTTTCTTAGCCAAGGCTTTGGCTTCACGTTCTAAGAATTTATCCAAATCGCCAGATAATCGAGCATAACGCATAAATCTTTTTCGTGAATCTTTGGCTGCTTTATCATAGAGATTCTCAGCATGCTCTGCGTCTACTTTCAATAAATTTCCAAATCGCGATTGAGTAAGTAAAAAGTCTCTAACTTTACCAAAATCAGGTTTTTTGAAATCAAGAATCATCGGATTTTCCCCCAAATCTTCAAGAAGAGGATTGTAGCGATAAAGTTGCCAATAACCAGAATTAACTGCTTCTTTCGCTTCATCGAGCGCTAAATGTATTCCTCCATAAAGGCCATGTGAAATACATGGTGTATACGCAATAATAACTGAAGGACCCTTAAATTTTTCAGCCTCATCAAAAGCTCGAATTGTTTGCATCATATTGGCACCTGAGGCAATTTGAGCGACATAAACTTCTCCGTAAGTCATCAACATTGCGCCCAAATCTTTTTTGGTACTAGATTTTCCGCCAGCAGCAAATTGAGCAATGGCTGAGGCCGGAGTGGCTTTAGAAACTTGTCCTCCTGTGTTAGCATAAACTTCATTATCCATCACCAAGATATTTACATCAGCACCTGAGGCAACGATGTGGTCTAATCCACCAAAACCAATATCATAGGCCCAACCATCTCCTCCAAAAATCCATTGAGTAGGTTTGACGAATTGGTCTTTTTGTTTGTAAATCGCGTCTAATTTAGGAGAATTGAAGTGCTCAGAAGCAAGCATGCCTTTCATTTTTTCAGCACGTGCTCGTGTTCCTTCTGAATCCTCTAAATGTTCCAGCCAATCTTTGGCCAGATTTTGTAACTCAGCCGACATTTCTGGAAGTGCTTCAAGAACCTCTGCTGCTAGCTTTTGGCGACGCGTTTGCGATGCCAACCACATTCCATAGCCATATTCAGCATTATCTTCAAAAAGTGAATTTGACCAAGCTGGTCCTTGTTCCTGCTCATTTGTTGTATAAGGGGTCGCTTGTGTTCCACCATAAATAGCTGAACAGCCGGTCGCATTAGAAATCATCATCCGGTCGCCAAACATTTGGGTCAATAATTTGATATATGGTGTTTCACCACAGCCAGAGCAAGCTCCCGAAAATTCAAAGAGTGGTTTTTCAAACTGACTGGCAACAATTGTCCCTGGACGAGCTGGATTTTCTTTTGTTTTAAGCGTTTGTGCAAAAGCCCAATTGACTGATTCTTTTTCTTGACCTTCGTAAGGAATCATTTTCAATGCTTCACCTTTTTTAGGACAAGCTTCAACACACAAACCACATCCTGTACAGTCTTCAACTGAAACCTGAATACGATATTTTAAACCATCAGATCCTTTGTAATCCATAACATGAAAACCTTCAGGTGCTTGGTTCCATTCGTCTTCATCAACCAAAAATGGACGAATAGCGGCGTGCGGACAAACGAACGAGCATTCATTACATTGAATACATGCTTGAGCATTCCATTCTGGGATTTCCAAAGCAATCCCTCTTTTTTCAGAAGCCGTGGTCCCCAAAGGTTCGTCACCAAAAGTCATGCCATTATCTACTAAAGTTTGAACTGAAAGCTCATCCCCCTCAAAGGCATTGGTTTTATTTACAATCTCAAAAACATATTTTTTACGAGCCGTTTCTTTCGTAACTGCTTCTATAACATTTTCTGTAGTTTCAGCCCAGCCTTCTGGAACAATCACTTCGTGCAACCCATTTAAAGCAAGGGCCATGGCCTTCAAATTTTGTTCAACAATAGTTGGTGATTTTTTAGCATACTTTTGTGCATCTTTTTTCAAGATTTCATAAGCTTCATCAAAAGGCATGACATGAGCTAATTTGAAAAAAGCCACTTGCATAATTGTATTAATTCTGCGTTCCATTCCTGTTTCATGAGCAATTTTCATGGCATCAATGGTATAAAAACGAATATTATTTTCAGCAATATACCGTTTCATCTCATTTGGAAGATTTTTTGATAAATGCTCCAAATCCCAACTTGTATTTAAAAGGAAAACTCCGCCTGCTTTTAATCCCTTAGTTAGGTTGTACTTACGAACGTAGGTCATATTATGGCAGGCCACAAAATCAAGAGTGGCAGTCATATATTCGGAATTAATTGGTGAATCGCCAAAGCGCAAATGCGAAATGGTCAGACCACCAGATTTTTTAGAGTCATACTCAAAAGCAGCCTGAACGTACTTGTCAGTATGGTCTCCAATAATTTTGATTGCTGCCTTATTTGCTCCAACCGTTCCGTCAGAGCCAAAGCCCCAGAATTTTGCTTGAAAAGTATCTGATGGTGTCAAATCAAGTACTGACAGGTTTTCAAGAGATAAATTTGTGACATCATCAGTAATTCCAATGGTGAAAATACGTTTTAGATTTTCCTTAAGCAACTCATCAAAGATGCTGACAATGTGCTCTGGTCGAGTATCTTTCCCACCAATTCCGTAACGGCCACCAATCACTTCTTTGACATTACTATTAAAAAGTGCGGATTGAACATCAAGAAACAGCGGTTCGCCATTTGATCCTGCTTCTTTTGTCCGGTCCAAAACGGCCACTGATGTCACTGTTTTTGGCAATTTTTCAAGGAAATTTTCCATTGGAAATGGACGATATAGATGAATATTCAAAAATCCAACTTTGCGACCTTGAGCATTCAAATAGTCCACTGTTTGCTCAATTGTTCCTGCGACTGAACCCATAGAAACAATGACTTCTGTCGCATCAGGTGCACCATAATAATTGACCAAGTCATAGTCTGTTCCACGAAGTTCATTAATCTTGCCCATATATTTTTGGACAATTTCAGGAAGGGCTTCGTAATATGCATTGACTGTTTCTCTTTGTTGGAAATAAATATCTGCATTTTGATTGATTCCTGAAACCGTTGGATGGTCAGGATTCATTGCACGTGCACGAAAATCGGCCAATTTTTCTTGGTTGACCATTGGTAGTAAATCTTGATAATTGATGACATCTATTTTTTGAATTTCATGAGAAGTTCTAAAGCCATCAAAGAAGTTTAAGAATGGGACTGAGCCTTCTAGTGTTGCTAAGTGTGCAACTGCTGACAAATCCATGACTTCTTGTACAGATGACTCTGCAAGCATGGCAAAACCAGTTGTTCTGGCCGACATGACATCGGACTGGTCGCCAAAAATATTGAGCGCCCCAGCCGCTACGGCACGAGCTGCTACATGAATAACTGCTGGTAAAAGTTCTCCAGCCATTTTGTACATATTTGGGAGCAACAAAAGGAGCCCTTGCGAAGCTGTATAAGTTGTCGCAAGCCCTCCTGCTTTAAGAACACCGTGCATGGCACCTGCTGCACCGGCTTCTGATTGTAGTTCGGTAATCTTTACTCTTTGTCCCCAGATGTTTTTACGTCCAGCAACTGACCAAGCGTCAGTATAATCTGCCATCGGAGAACTTGGAGTAATTGGATAAATTACGGCAATTTCTGAAAAAGCGTAAGCAATATGAGCCGCCGCCATGTTTCCGTCCATTGTTTTTTTCATTTTTTCAAACCTTCTCAGGAGAGCATTTATTCGATATTTTTACGGCATAAAGAGCGGTGTCGGTGTTCTTTATGTGATTTATTACTAAATCGAAAAAGACGAGAGCTTTCCTAATAATATTATTTTGACTATGTTCATTTTAGCATTTTAAAATTAAAAAGTTGAACCTGCTTAGTGTCAATTATCTTTGACATTATCTTTGTTAAAGCCTTGGTTATCCGCTCTGTCAGTAACCTTATTATTTACATAGAAAAAAAGATTCCATCAATTAATGACAGAATCTTATGGATTTAGAGGGCTTAAAATTTAATCAACGATCCGGTGTTCAGTTTGAGCGTCAAAGAAATGTGATTTATTCAAGTTCAAAGCAACTGTAATTTTTTCTCCTGGATTACGGAAATCACGCGCTTCAACACGAGAAACAAATTCAGTTGAATCAGCTTTAAGATAAAGCATTGTTTCAGCACCTAGGAGTTCAGAAACGACAACTTCTGCCTCAATGGTTTGATTTGGATAAGCTTGTTGTGCCAAATTGCTTGCTTGAATATCTTCTGGACGGATTCCAAGAATCACTTCTTTTCCTTCGTAACCTTGTTCTTTAAGCAATTTTGCTTTTCCTTCAGGAAGGTCCATATTTAATCCTTCATTATTTGTCAATTTTCCACCGGTAACTTTGACATTAAAGAAATTCATAGCTAGACTTCCGATAAACCCAGCAACAAATTTATTTGCTGGTTCATTGTAAAGTTCTTGAGGCGTTCCGATTTGTTCCACACGCCCCACTGTCCCAGTCTTATCTGAGTTTGGTGATGAAGACATGATAACAATACGGTCAGCAAGTGTCATTGCTTCAGTTTGGTCATGGGTAACGTAAATGGTTGTTGCACCAATACGACGGTGAATTTTCGCAATTTCTGTCCGCATAGAAACACGGAGTTTAGCATCCAAGTTTGACAAAGGTTCATCCATAAGAAAGACCTTAGCATCACGGACAATCGCATGTCCCATTGCTACACGTTGACGTTGACCACCTGATAAATCAGCGGGTTTACGATCAAGCAAGTCAGTCAATCCAAGAATAGCTCCTGCTTCATCAACACGACGTTTGATTTCATCTTTTTTGAATTTACGAAGTTTCAAACCAAAGGCCATGTTGTCAAAAACAGTCATGTGTGGATAAAGCGCATAGTTTTGGAAAACCATAGCGATATCACGGTCTTTTGGAGCGACGTCATTCATGACCTTACCATCAATTTTAAATTCACCTTCGGTAATATCTTCAAGTCCAGCAACCATCCGTAAAGTTGTCGATTTCCCACAACCTGAAGGTCCAACGAATACGATAAATTCTTTGTCTTTGATATCAATGTTGAAATCTTCAACGGAATATTGAGTGGCATTGGGATATTTTTTGTAAATTTTGTCTAAAACAAGTGTTGTCATTATTTCTCCTCTAGTAACTTTTGTTCTTTGTTTATATTCTACTGTAAACGTTTTCTAAAAACAATAAGATAAGTGCCTAAATCTTTTGGGCAGTTTGCACAAATTACTGACAGGCTAGCAATTAAACCACACTCTTATTCATAAATTTAAAATTATCTTTTCTTTTTGCTGACAGCATCAAAAAAAGTCACTGACAACTCTGTCAGCAACTTTTATCATTTATTAATCTGTTTCATCTTCATCTTTAATCTTATTTGCTTCTTCAGCAAATTTTTGAGCAACTGCTTCCAAAGCTAAAGTTTCTTCATCGCCAATATAATGGTCATCATTGATTTCATCAAGATTGACATACATATCCAAATGCCCTTTTAAATTATCAAATTGAACAGGAGCATCTCCGCCATATTCACCATCCAAATTAAGAAGGATTGATTGTCCACCTAAAGCTTCTATCTCAATTTTACTTGTTTTTATATACTCCAAATTAACATCATCCAAATGTTTTCCATTGGCTACAATTGCAAGTAAAGCAATCAATTCAAATAAATTATCAGTTTTTACTAAAATAAGTGTGAACAGTCCATCATCTAACTTTGCATCAGGCGCAATCTTTTCAAAACCACCAACTGAATTAGTCAGTGCCGCAAAAAACATTGAAATATCACCTTCAAAGACACCCTCATCATGAACAACACGAACTGGTGCTTTGCGGACACGAGGTAAAAGTTCTGCACCTTTAGCTAAATAAGCCAAATAACCAAATGCTGTTTTTAAATGGCTAGGAACTCTGTAAGTAAGTTCTGTCAATCCTCCACCAGCAGCAATATTAATAAAATATTGCTCATCTTTGGTCTCTTTAATAATGGCATGACCAACGTCAATATTTAAAATTTGATTTTTACCAATGATTTCGATTGCTTCCAGTGGTTTTCCTCGTGGAATCTTCAGTGCTCTTGCAAAATCATTAGTTGTTCCCGTTGGGACAATGGTCAATCGTGGTCGTTTCTCAAAGGGAGAAATTCCGGCCACAACTTCATTGATTGTGCCATCTCCACCTGCTGCAATGATTAAATCAAATCCAGCTTGCGTTGCTCGTGCTGCTTCTTTCTTAGCCGAATCTTGTTCTGCTGTCGTTTGATAAGCACTTGCTTCATACCCATATTGCTCTAATTTATCCAAAATATCAGCAATATGTTTTTTTATAATTTCTTGACCCGATGTCGGATTGTAAATCAATCTCGCCTTCATCATTTCCCCCGAAAACTTCTCATCCATTCTTTTTAAATTATTTACTGACGGCTTTGTCAGAGAGTAGCCCTTAGGCTTTTACAATTCTGTCAGTAAATCTCTTTTTTATATAAAGTCTGCTCTAAACTCCAAGATAAATTATTTTATAAATCAAGTAAATCTTGTTCTGACCAGATTTCGATTCCTAAATCCTGAGCTTTTGTCAATTTACTTCCAGCTTCTTCACCAGCAACCACTAAATCAGTCTTCTTAGAAACAGAGCCCGAAACATTTGCTCCTAAAGCTTCCAATTTTTCTTTAGCCTCTTTTCGTTTCAAGGTCGTTAATTTACCAGTCAAAACAACCGTCTTCCCCGATAATATTCCTTCAACATTAACTGCGCCTAAATATGCAAAATTCAAACCAGCATTCTCTAGTTCATCCAGTAAAGTTTTGGCTCCAGCTGTTTCAAAATATGAAACCACAGCTGTAGCAATTACCCCACCAAGTGACGGAATTTCCGAAATTTCTTCTTCACTTGCTTGAGAAAGAGCTCTAAGATTAGCAAAACGTTCTAATAATAATTTAGCAGCTTTACCACCTACGTGGCGAATTCCTAAACCAAAAAGTAATTTTTCCGCTGAATTTTCACGGCTTTGCGCAATTGCAGATACAATTTTTTGAGCCAAAGTTTCTTTGACTTTATCGAGGGTCAGTAAATCTTCAACGGTCAATTGATATAAATCAGCAACATCAGTGACTAATTTTTTATCAAAAAGTTGTGAAATTACTGATGGCCCCAAGCCAACAATATTCATCGCATCACGACTAGCAAAATGAATTAACTTCTCTCGGATTTGAGCAGGACACAAAGGATTAACACAACGTAATGCCACCTCATCCTCAAAATGGATCAAATCTGAATCACATTCCGGACATTGAGTTGGAATTTTTACACGATTATCTTCTCGCTTTGAGAAAACTAATCCTTTCTCTACACTTCGTCTACCAAATCTTGTCCAAACATATTTGTTAGCTCGATGAGTTTTACGAAGATGTTTAGCTGGTTTTCGCTTCTCCAGAAGGACCTTACCAACTTTAGGAATAATATCTCCCGCCTTGTAAATCATTACTTTATCATGATTACGGATATCTTTTTCTTGGATATAATCCACATTATGCAAAGTTGCCCTTGCAACCGTTGTTTGTGCCAAAAGAACAGGTGTCATATTTGCTGTTGGTGTGACAACGCCTGTACGGCCGACCGTCCAATCAACAGATAAAATTTCCGTTTCCGCCTGTTCAGCTGGAAATTTATATGCGATAGCCCATCGAGGGGCTTTAACCGTAAAACCTAATTCCTCTTGCTCAGCAAGATTATTGACTTTGATAACCACACCATCAATATCGTAAGGCAATTCGTCACGCAAGCGAGTTGCTTCTTCAATAAATTCCCATATTTCATCCAAATTTCGAGCAAATTTACGCTCAGGATTGACTTGAAATCCAAGTTCTTCGAAATATTCTAATACTTCTTCTTGCGTATCATTGGTTGCCGGACTTGCTTCTTGATAAAGGAAAGTTGCCAAACCACGTTTAGCTACGATTTTTGTATCTAGCTGACGTAAAGTCCCTGCTGCTGCATTTCTAGGATTGGCAAAAGGAGCTGCTCCTGCAAGTTCACGCTCAGCATTTAATTTAGCAAAATTTTGACGCGGTAAATAAGCCTCTCCCCGCACCACAATATCAATGGCTTCTTTTAATTTTAAGGGAACGTCTTTAATCCGTTTTACATTTTCTGTGATATTTTCACCAGTTGTTCCATCACCACGGGTTGCTGCAGTCACGAGTAAGCCATTCTCATAGTAAAGAGATAGCGAAAGACCATCGATTTTTAATTCACAAATGTATTCTGGATTAACAATCTCTTTGCGGACACGCTCTTCCCAAAGGGATAATTCTTCCCGCGAAAAAACGTCCCCTAAACTATAAAGATTATAAGGATGTCGAAATTTCACAAAGCCATCTAAAATGACGCCACCAGTCCGATGAGTGGGAGAATCTGCTCTCACTAACTGAGGATTTTCTTGCTCCAATTTCACTAATTCATGATATAGGCGGTCGTACTCACTATCCTCTACAGACGGCTCATCTAAAGTATAGTATTCATAGGCAAATTGATTAAGCTGATCCGTAAACTCTTTAATTTTTGACTCGATATTCATAGCTCCTATTTTAACACAAAAGACGGGTTAGTATGATTACCAAAACACATCAAATCCTCTAAGTTTTCTTTAATAAATTGATTCAATAAAAAAATAAAAACTCGCTCTTTTAAGCAAGTTTTTATTTTTTTAGTAAGGCGACGGTCGGATTTGAACCGACGATTAAGCTTTTGCAGAGCCATGTGTTACCACTTCACTACGCCGCCACAACATTAACTATTATAGCGGAAAAATAAATTTATGGCAAGCATGAACTACAACGCCCCTTTTCAATCATTTAAAACAACACTTCTTGTAATACATTCCAAAAGTTTTATTAATTCTTTAGTGCGACGAGTTGATATTCCTCAGTATTGATGAGAATCTAATTTTCAATTTCAAAATTTGTTTCTTCGTCTATAAATACTAAATCGCGATAAACGTTGTCCCTGCTGACAACATAAAACCTTTTTCCATCTTTTTGAATTAAAAAATCGCCAACTAAAGCCAAATCACCTGATATTGACTCAAAATTTAAGACATTTTTATTCTATTCATTCCAAGACAGTCGTGCCTGTTCAAAGGCATGTCTAACCCATATTTCACGAATTGGTTGATGCGAAATTTTCCAGACTTCTACAAGCTGTCCCCTATATTTTTGCTTGCATGAAACCCCTTTCTGTTACACATGAACTACTCAGTAAAGATATTTTAGCAAAATGCACGAATTTGTCAAAAGCCTTTTAGAATTTTAATCACTCTTTTTTGCATATTGAAAACGTTTTTTACAATCAAGTATCTAATAATCCGAAATTTTTATCTTACAAAACTTCTTGTCTCCTTAAAATATTGATAAAATACACAGATGTACCCTTTATACTACCTTTTCCTATTTTGAAGTGTTTTTTTTACATTATAGTAAAAATAAAAAGACACTTTCGTGTCTTTCAATTTTAAAGTTCTTCACCATTGGTTGCAATAACTTTCTGATACCAATCAAATGAATCTTTTTTAGAGCGTTTTAATGTTCCATTTCCTTCATTATCTTTGTCCACATAGATGACACCATAGCGTTTTTTCATCTCACCGGTTCCAGCAGAAACGAGGTCAATAAAGCCCCAAGGAGTATATCCCATTAAGTCAACCCCATCATATTCAACAGCTTCTTTCATTGATTCTATATGAGCTTTTAAATATTCAATTCGATATGGGTCGTGAATACTTCCATCAGCTTCAACTTCATCTACAGCACCAAAGCCATTTTCAACAATGAAAAGGGGTTTTTCATAACGTTCATAGAACCAATTCATCGCATAACGTAAACCTAATGGGTCAATTTGCCACCCCCATTCAGAAGCCTTAACATAGTTATTTTTAACTAAATCTTTATCTTCGTTATAATCAAAAGTTGGCGCTTTTCCATGGTCCTTAATTGCAAAACTCATATAGTAAGAAAAACCAATATAATCAACTTTTTATTTTTCAAAACTTCTAAGTCTTCATCACTAATATCAAGTTTAAATTCTTTGCGTTCAAAATAAGCCTTTAAATAGCTTGGATAATGTCCGCGAACGTGGACATCTGCAAACCAATAACGACGTTGCATAGCAACGGTTGAAGCCATCATGTCTTCCGGTTTACAAGTTGCAGGATAAATCGGACACATGGCAATCATACAACCAATTTGGAAATCAGGATTAATTTTATGTCCCAACTCTACAACTTTGGCCGAGGCAACAAGTTCATAATGAGCCGCTTGATACATGATTTCTTCACGCTCTTTTTCGCTTGCTCCCTCTGGAAATTTCAAACCAGAATTGGTAAAAGGAGCAAAGTCGCGCATAAAGTTTGCTTGGTTATTAATTTCATTGAAAGTCATCCAATACTTAACTTTATCTTTATAACGATTCATCACTACTTCTGAAAAATGGAAAAAGAAATCAATGAGTTTTCGGTTTCGGAATCCACCATACTCTGTCACTAAATGATAAGGAAGTTCAAAGTGAGAAAGAGTAATGACAGGTTCAATACCATTTTTTAAACATTCATCAAATAAGTCATCATAGAATTGCAAGCCCTCTTCGTTAGGTTCAGACTCATCTCCCTTAGGAAAAATGCGTGTCCAAGCAATAGATGTTCTAAAACAATTTAAACCGAGTTCTGCAAAAAGCGCTACATCTTCTTTATAGTGGTGATAGAAATCAATAGCTTCATGATTAGGGTAATTTTCTCCCTCAATTACTCCATTTGTGATTTTTCTTTCTACGCCATTACTACCTGCTGTCATCACATCTGCTACGGAAACTCCCTTTCCACCAGCATTCCAGCCTCCTTCAAGTTGATGTGCAGCAACTGCTCCTCCCCAGAGGAAGTCTTTTTTTAAAGTCATAATTTCTCCTTGTAATTATTAGAATTATTAAATTATCATTTCTTAACAAGATAAGCTCAAGAAGTCTTGAGCTCATCTAAATTTTGCAATTATTCTGCAGCATTAATTCCAGCTTCTGTTTCAGCTTCTTCTTTCAGAAGAATATTGTCATAAGCTTTGGCAAATGGCCAATAGAGAACTGTGGTCAAAGCAAGAATAATAATTTGCCAAACCATACCTTGCCAGCCACCTACTAGATATCCTGACAAGACCGCAGGGGTTGTCCAAGGAACATAGGCACCATTAAATGGTGGAATGATTCCTAGATAAATCACTAAGTAAGTCAAAATTCCTGAAATCAACGGAGCCAAGATAAATGGAATAGCAAGGATTGGATTCAAAACGATAGGAAGTCCGAACAGAATAGGTTCGTTGATATTGAATACTGCAGGTCCAATTTCCATTCGTCCTAAAGTTTTACCTTGAACTGATTTTGCACTCACTAAGAGGAAGATAACTAAACCAATGGTCAAACCAGAACCAGTAACTGTCAAGTATTGGTCCATAAATGATTGAGTAACGATATGGGCGCCATTTGACAGGATAAGATGTCCTGCTTTGTAGAGAGCAGCATTGTCAGCAGAGTTTGCTTGAAGCAATGGTCCCATAATCCCACCAATGATTGTCGCTCCGTGAACACCGAACCACCAGATAAATACTGGCATAAAGGCAATAACGAAGACCCCAACCGGACCGTCAGTTACGTGTTGCAATGGTGTTTGAATCCATTTATAAACTAACTCAATGAAAGTTGTATTGAAGCCAATCGTTGTGATTCCATGAACCACACCAGCCATTGTAATGATTGCTCCTGCAGGTACAAGTGAAGTAAATGATGCGGCAACATTTTCTGGAACTTGTTCTGGCATTTTGATTGTGATGTTCCGACGCATAAAGCCAGTGTAAATCCAACCTACTAAGAGTCCAACGATGATTGAGAGAACCATCCCTTTACCACCTAACCAAGCTCGGTCAATGACACCACCTACTTGAAATGCTGTTGATGTTTTAGTTGGGTCAGTAACACTTGTTACTTGATGGATTGTGTCTGGTTGCAACAAGATGTGAACAATGACACCTGTTAAACCAGCGGGTACTCCTTCATAACCTGCATCTCGAACCCAAGCGTAAGCAATACCGAACACGGCAATCAAAGCCATAATACCAAATGAAGCATTATTAATTTGTAAAAAGAGTGGGCCCAATTTGATTTTGTTCATGAAGTCTTGTCCTGCCTGGAATGGCAGTTGACCAAGAATCAAGAATACTGAACCAATAATGATAAATGGGATAGGATAAATCATACCATTTTTGATTGCCGTGACTGCACGGGTATTCAAAAATTTCATCATTGGAGGCATGATTTTGTTTTGAATAAAATTGTTCATGGTTGAACAGTCTCCTTTACTTTTTTTGATGAACTGGTTTCACGTTCATCTTTTCTACATTTTCATTATAGCATTAATAGGCAAAGCAAAGAAAGCGGTTTCTTATTTTTCCATCACTTTGGTTCTGTGTCACTTTTGAAGACTCCTGTACCAAAATTGTCATATAAGTTTCCTTTAAGCTTGCGAGGTTCAGCCTTGATAATTATATTTGTTATCTCAATTTAACTTTTTTACTTTTAGATATCAAACCATTAGGAACGACTGAGCATAGAAAAAAGCCAGATTGGCTTTTTTAATGGGAACGTTGATAAACGAGATCTGTTAAACGTTCTGTCAAATAGACCGTAGGTAATTGACTCGTTAAGTCATAATGCGTGTTAATTCGGTGTTCATTGATTCGATAGGTCAGGACAAAATCACTCAGTTCGGCGATACTCGAATTAATTTTGGGCGTGATACTCGAAATATAAACATCTTTATTTGACCGAAGACTCGTCAATACTTCAATGATTTCATTAGTTTCACCTGAAATGGATAAAGCAATTACTAAAGTATTGGTTGTATTTTGCAACTTTGAAGCAATCGGATAAGTTACATCGCTAAATGAAAAAGTATTAATGCCCACACCAGCTAATCTTCTAGCTGCATAATCACAGATTAAACCACTTGAGCCAACTCCGGTAAAAATGATATTATCACTTTCAATCACACGTTGCGCTAAATTATCTAAACGCTGTTCAACGTCTCCTGAAAAAATATCTAATGAGAAAGGAATAGCAGTGTTAGAAATTCCTTTTTCCAGCTCTTTTTTATCAATAATATATTCTTTAAAATCCGTGTATGAATCATAACCCATTTTATGTATTAAACGCATGACGCTTGAAGTTCCAACATGGGACTCTAAAGCAATGTCACGGACGCGTAAATAAGGGATTTTATCAACATTATCGCGAAGATAACTGTAGCAAGTCCTTTCTGTATAGGTTAATTTTTGAAAGTCAACATTTCCAAAAAAACTCATTTTCTACTCCTTTCTTACTCAACGATTTTTGTTAGAAAAAAGTTGCGTCTCCGCAACTTTTAATCTTGCTTTTCTAATAAGCTAGGAGCTGTATTATTTGTTTTCAAGTGCTTGAAGGCGTCGTTCTTGACCAACAACTTCTACTGCAAGGTATTTAAAGGTAATAGCATTCATCAAATGGTCTTGAGCGTGAACCATGTAAAGATTCCAGCCGATTTTTTCTCCTTGTGCCAAACGTGTTAAGAGATCTGTTTGAACATCATGGGCTTCACGAAGTTGTTCACTCGCTTCATTTAATGAGCTTTCTGCTTCTGCAAATTTTCCATCTTTAGCTTGTTGAATGGCTTGGAAGGCTAAACCTTTGGCGTTTCCTCCACTCATGATAATGCCCATTACCACACCCATGTAGTCATCACTTGTTGGATTCTCGTACTTATCAGTCATTTCTTATATTCCGTTTCTGTTTATACTTATTTTTACATAGTAAAAGAGCTTTCGCCCTCCCACAGGTTTAATAAACCAAAGCTTAATTCATCAAATTTTCAGCAGCTGCGAGAACTTTATCCCCACGCATCATTCCGTAATCTTGCATTTTAATCACGTCCATTGGAACGCCAGCAATTTCTGCCTTTTTAGCAACTTCACCTTTCATGAAGGCAACTTGTGGGCCTAAAAGTAAAACGTCTGGTTTTGGTGAACCTGTTCCTGCAAGCATATTATCAATGTCTGCTGTTGATTTTGCGAAAATTTCGTAATCTTTTCCGTTTTCTGCTGCTGCTTTTTGCATTTTTGATACTAAAAGTGATGTTGACATACCGGCTGCACATGCAAGTGCAATAACTTTATCTGCCATAATTATTTCTCCTTATTCTTAACGTTTTATAATTTAACGTTCTTTATAAAAATAATTACAACGTTTTCATTTTCATAATGCAAGCGTTATCTATTTTTTTGAAAGTGCTTTACAAAATAATTGAAAAGTCTACTCATCTGCTTTAAATCAGCCTTTTTGAGCTTTTGGACTAATATATTAAAAATCCTACTATCAAATAGTAGGATTTTGAAATATTTGTTTCTTCATTTGGAACAAATTTATCATTTTTTAACAAGATAATCAATTGACTTGTGAGCTAAAATTTCTAAAATAGCGAGTACTGGAAGTTGAGTAGTCAAATTTCCTAAAGGATATTGCTTAGACCATTCATTAACAAGATTATAAGAGAGTTGATGATCAGCGAGTCTAGCTACCGTACAATCTTCATTATTCGTAATTGAAATAATTTTTGCACCACCAGATTTAAATTCTAATTCTTTATTGACAACTTGTTCAGTTTCTCCGGATACGGACATAATCACCGCAACAACATTCCCCATCCCTTGAACTTGAACAGCTTGAAAGGGGTCAGAGATGACAAAACTTCGCAGGCCTGTATTTACAAAATACTTCGTTGCATACTCACTTAATGACCCAGAAGTTCCTAGTCCCAAAAAAACAGTATAATCAGCTTTAGCAATCATTTGAGCAGCATTATTAAGTTTGGCTTGGTAATTATCTGTATTCATTCGACTTAAAAACATATTAAATTCAAGCATATTATCATAGTGCTGTTCTTCTGGTGTTTTTTCTTTCAATTGATTTTTAAGATAAAATTTTAGGTCAGCCCAACCTTCAAAACCAAGTTTTGTACATAAACGAACAATTGTTGACGTTGACACGTGAACCTGACTTGCCAAATCCCGAATGGTCATTTGTTGAACTTCTTCGGGTGATTTTATGATGAAATCAAAAACTAAGGTTTCAAGCTCATTAAGTTTACTAATTTGTTCTGGTAGAAAAATCATTTATTATTCTCCATGTTTAGAATTAATTAGGATAGAATTATCAGTCTCATTGCTAATTATCATATTCGCTGATAAAGTATCTAACTAAAACATAAATCTACTGACAGAGTTATTTTTATCCCGTTCCAAAGACAAAAGCATAAATTAAACCAAGTACTTCATGACCATAATAATTCGGATAATAAAGCGGATTTGTCACCTCAGTTTTCGCAGCATATCCCTCTACTTTTAGCCCTTGACGGCTTGCTAAATACAAAGCACGATAGAGATGAAAATCATTGGTCACCACCACTGTTTTCCCATGAAAATATTTTTTGGAATAGCTCAAATTCTCTGCGGTATCTGTCGCTTTATTTTCACTGATAATCCTGTCAGCACTAATCGCGTGTGCCATCAAATATTTTTTCATACTAAAAGCTTCGCTGACAGGTTCGTCAGCTCCTTTAGCTCCCGAAACAATGATTTTTGCTTGTGGATTCTTAGCGGCAAGTAAGAGTGCTGCGTCAAGACGTTCTTGAGTTATTTTTGCCGGTTGCTCGTCAGCATTTATCCGTGAACCTAATACTAAAATCGTATCAATATCTCTGGCTTTATCCGCTGTTCTGTCATTAGACTTACTAAAAATCAATCCTAAACAAACAAGCAAAATCAATAGAATTGCTCCAAGAAAAAAGCTTAAAATTTGATAAATTTTTTCATCAATTAGAAACTTTGCTTACGAGAATCACGTGTTTTACGGGCATTTTTATTGCGCTCTGCACGACGATTCTTTTTGTTTTCTTCTTCAATTTGCCATTTAATAGCACGTTTATAGCCTGGTTTGACTTTTTTCTTTCCTTTAGCCAAGGCTCCACGAGTAGCAAGTGAAATTTCATCTTGTTTTTTCGTCCGTTTTTCACGACGGTCACGATCATAAGAATCTACAATTTCGCCATCTTTGACAGCCTTAGGTTGAAAAGTTACACCCATTTTTTCGATTTCACGAATGCTTGAATCATCAGAAGGGCTGTAAAGTGTAATCGCTGTACCACGTAATCCATTACGTCCAGAACGTCCAACACGGTGAACAAAGAAAGTCAAGTCTTTTGGAATTTCATCATTGATAATATGTGAAACTCCTTCGATATCAATTCCACGCGCTGCAATATCAGTCGCAACAACATATTGATAATCAAGATTTTTAATTGAATTCATGATACGTTTACGCTCACGTGGTGGCACGTCACCATGAATTTTTGCCACTTTAAGACCATTACTTGTCAAGAAATGATGAATATCATCAACACGTCCTTTTGTATTAGCAAAAATCATTGCCATATAAGGATTGAGTGCTTTAGTCAATTGAAGTAAAAGTTGATTATGTGAACTTCCTTTTGTTGAAACTAACCAGTTTTCAATGGTATCTGAAATGACTGTTTTATTTGCAATTTTTTCCATGACTGGATTATGCAAATATTTTTTCAAGAAAGGTTGCAGTTTTTGAGGAATTGTTGCTGAAAAGACTAGCATTTGCACACGTTTACCAAAGCTTGAAGCAATTTGGTCAACATCTGCCAAAAAGCCCATGTCAAGTGTCATATCCGCCTCATCGACAACAAATGTCCTTGCTGTATGAACAACCAAGGCATTAGACTTAACTAAATCATGGATCCGACCTGGTGTCCCAATAACGATATGTGGCTGTGCTGCTTCTAATTTTTTAATTTGGCGGGCTTTATCTGTTCCACCGACAAAGTTTGAAACGCGAATTTTGCCATTTACTTTCACAAATTCTTGAGCAGCTTTGTAGATTTGTGTCGCTAATTCGCGAGAAGGTGCCGTGATGACTGCTTGCACTTCATCAAGTTCAGGATTAATATTCTGGAAAATTGGCAATAAAAAGGTATGCGTTTTACCAGAACCTGTTTTAGATTCCCCTACCAAATCACGTCCAGAAAGGACAATAGGAATCAATTTTTGTTGTACTTCAGTAGGTTTTTCAAATTTGATATTCTCTAAAGTTTGGTTGATATAATCTTTAAAATTAAAGTCTGTAAATTTCATTTTTTTCTTTCATTTGTTGAGGATCATTCGTTACATTTTAAAAATTAACGAATATCTGTTAAACATTAATTTATCCATGGAAGGGACTTTTTTCTATTATATCAGAAAAAAAACATTTAAGAAACCTGTCCTTCCCCTTGTGACGGACTTATTCTTGGTAAACCGCCTTCATTTCCGAAAGCTGTTTGAGATAGCTGTCAATCAGTGCTTGCGGTTCTTCAATAACTAGATGATTTCCATAAGAACAAAGGTAATGAGTCATATAGGTCAGCTCGTCCACGTGATAAGCACCTACAAGATAAGCAATCCCAGCAATTTCTTCTAGGTGCATATTCGGATAATGGTGCTTGAGATATAACTCCTTTCCAAAATCTGTCAGTCGACAGCGAAAGGGGATGTCATGATAATTTTTCTCATAAGTCTCTTGTATCATTTTTAATTCAGATAGTTTTTTAGTTTGACGACCATCATCAATGATTTCGACCTCTGACATGTAATCACAACGATAAGTTCCCCATTTTTCTTGGTTAACATCATAGGCACTACAAATCCACAAGCCATTTCGATAAAATATTTCGTAAATTTGAAGCTCAATTTTTTTTATTTCATACTGTGAATAAGTCATTTTGACAATTTTCTCTGACAAAATCGCTGTCATCAGTAATTTCAAATCAGTCACTTTACTGACAGGCGCAATTCCGTAAAAATTAACTACTGTCAGCATTTTACTGATATATTCTTGCTGACTTTCAGGTAAAGTTGCGGATAATTTTTGCCGAATATGACGGTAAGATTTTTCAAAAGGACTACTTGAAAGTAGTTTTAGGGCATCTAAGGCAAAGAAAATAGCTTCAATTTCATCATTATTAAAATAAACCGGTGTCCATAAGCCTTGATTAATCAACTTATATCCGCCATATCTCCCATTTTCGGTATAAAAGGGCAGACCCATCCCTTGTAATTCTTCAACATCTCTTAGGGCTGTTCTTTTTGAAATCTGAAATTCTTCCATCAAATCTTTGAGCTGAAATCCTTCCTTATTTCCTAAAAAAATAAGTTCCTGATTTAATCGTTCTGCCTTTTTCATTAATATTTTCCTTTATTTTAAAGGTGTCTTATTTTATCACCTTTATGCTTTATAATTATTTTATCAAAAGAAATGAGGAACTATCATTGAAAACTTTATTAATTAACGCTCATCCCGATTTTAATAATTTTAATCACTTTTCCAATCAACTTCAAGAACTATTTTTAGCTAATTACAAGAGTCAATTTTCCGAAGATGATCTGACTATTTTTAATCTTTATGACCTTGATGGCAATTTGCCACGAATTGAGCAAAATCAACTGCTCAAAATTTGGGACAAAAAAGCTGCTGACAAAAAATTATCTGCTGACGAGCTTAATATTGCCCAGACTTCTGAACGACTATTAAAAGAGTTTAAGGAACATCATCGCCTAGTCATTGTCACACCTTTGCATAATTTTAATATTACTTCACGCCTTAAAGATTACATTGACAATATCCTAATTGCTCGTGAAACCTTCAAATATCTTGATTTCCCTGATGAGAAAGGGAAAGTATCTACCGGATTGATGACTGATGATTACAGAGCGCTTTTACTCTTTGCTAGTGGTTCAGTTTATAGCGAAAATAATTTTTATCAAGACTTAGACTTTGCTCCACAATATCTCAAAATGATTTTTTCAGAAATCATGGGCTTTGATACTTTTGAAATTGTCCGGGCTGAAGGTACCGCCACTTTAGCTAAAAATAAAATTCTTGATAAAGCAAAAGAAAATTTGGACAAAGCTTTAAAAAACTTCTACTAAAAATTACTGACAGCTGACCATGATTGCAGTGTGTGGTCAGATTGTGGCTAAGTAAATTATCAACTTTGCTGATGATTCTATCCACACTTGTATCGATTGAAATAATCAAAGCATCAGATGATCCATAAAAAAGCTACTGACAGAAATTTCTATCAGTAACTTTTCATTTTCTATTCATCATTAATTTTTAACTTTGCTTTTTAAAACCTTATGTTCAAGATGACTTGGCCAGAAACTTGAAGTTTCAAAAAGGTTGGACTCTTCAAAAGCTTCTTCTGAGCTGAACTTATCACCGACTTTATTGGTTTGCAAAATCTTGACAACTTTAACGGCACAAATTGCTAATAATATGGCCACGCAAAGCAAGAAAATTACTGACAGAATTCCTTGAATCATCGTATTTCGCATGGTTGCTTGCGCATTGGTTAATAATAAACCTGTCAATTTTCCTGAATCTACTTGACTTTTCGCTGCTGAATAAGAAGCAAAATACCCAATATTTACATCCGTAGAAAAGATTTTTTGTCAGCTGGCAGCAAAGGTCACACAAACATCCCAGACCAATGGAATGGCAGGAATCCAAACCCATTTGAGATAACCTTTACGAATAACCATGACACAGACAATGGCTAGAGCCACAGCTGCAATCAGCTGATTAGAAATCCCAAAGAGCGGATACATGATTTTTATTCCACCATTGGGGTCAGAAACGCCCATCAAAAGTAAAGCTCCCCAAACACCAACAATGACCGCAGTTGTCACGATTTTACTTGGTAGCCAATCATCATCCCCCAACCGTCCTAATTTTTTGAAGCCTCGAAGCGCATCATTGAGTAGATAACGAGTGGACTTAGTTGCGGCTGAAACGGCCGACAGGATAAAGAGAGCCTCAAACATAATGGCAAAATGATACCAGAAGCCCATCATATTTGTCCCACCAATAACTGGCACCTTATGTAGAATGTTTGACATTGAAACAGCCAGCGTTGGTGCCCCACCAGTCCGTGAAACAATCGATTTTTCGCCAACATCTTTTGCAACTTGTTGGAGCGCTTTTTCGCCAGTCGTTCCTTCCCAATCAATACTGAGTTTTGAGCCATCTGGCATCATCGCAACATTGGGAATGGCTTTAGAAGCATTATATTCGGCACTTTTATCTGCTTGATAACTTGAAGCTGCTAGTTTTTGAATACTGGCTTGGGGGGTGTTCATTGAATAATAAATCCCCGGATTAAGAGAAATCGCAGCGACTAAAGCCATAATGGCAACAAATGACTCAAATAACATCCCGCCATAACCAATCATGCGCGTTTGCGATTCTTTGGCAATCAAACGGGGCGTCGTCCCAGAAGACATCATGACGTGAAAGCCTGACAAGGCCCCACAGGCAATCGTGACGAATAAAAATGGAAAGAGTGAACCAGCAAAAGCAGGACCATCTGTATTATGTGCGAAATTTGTCAAAGCTGGAATCGTGACATCAGGACGCACACCAACGACTGCTATTGCTAAAATAGCAATTGTACCAATTTTCATAAACATGGATAAGTAATCACGTGGTGTAAGTAAAATCCAAGCGGGAATAATCGCCGCAATAAAAGTATATCCCATGACCCACCATACCAAAGCCGTTGGCGAAAGCATGAAAATATGAGCAAATGAAGATTCTGAAACCCAACGACCACCAAAAATAGCCACTAAAAGTAAAATAAAACCAATTGCTGAAATTTCATTAACATGACCTGGACGGATGTATTTTAGATAAATCCCCATTAGTAAAGCAATTGGAATCGTCATTCCAATCGAAAAGACTGCCCAAGCAGAATTTGCCATTGCCGTCACACAAATCAGCGCTAAAACAGCAAGAACAATCATGGTCATGATAAAAACAATAAATGATGTCAAGCCACCAGCAAATCTACCTACTTCATCATGAGCCATTGCCCCAATTGATTTTGCACGACGACGATGAGAATACCAGAGAACAAGCATATCTTGTACCCCACCAGCAAAAATAACCCCAAAAATAATCCAAATTGTCCCTGGTAAGTAACCCATCTGTGCCGCTAAAACTGGTCCAACCAAAGGCCCAGCTCCAGCGATTGATGCAAAATGGTGTCCGAATAAAACCACTCGATTGGTTGGGTCGAATTATTTTCCGTCATTATGAGCTTCTGACGGTGTTGCTCGCAAGTCATTAGGACGCATGATTTTGCGTTGAATATATAAAGCATAGAAACGATAACCAATTAAATAAGAACAAACAGCTGCAATAACAAACCAAATCGCATTAATCGTTTCCCCTTGAGCTAGCGCAATTAATGACCAAGCAAGACCACCCAGTAAAGCAACAGCCACCCAAATAATAATTGATAATAAGCTAGGTTTTGGCAGATGTTCTTTCCAGTCTTTCATGGTTTCTTGAAAATTTGCCTGCTTTAAATCCTTGATTCCGACAATTTTTCCTTCTTTATTGCGTAACAAAAACAGCTCTTCTTCATCAGTAAAGTTTGAAGAGTTTCCATCATCTTTCATAATCCTTTATTCCTATACATCTTTTGATGTATTTACCTTTCTTATTTTTTAAAAACGAAATGTAACCGATTACAATAATATTTTAGCACTATTTAATCAAAAAGATAAGCATTTATGTTTAAAAAAATCTCTTTAAAACATCTTTTTGTAAAATACAAGATGAATTTTACACAGAAAATTCTTTTCATTTTCTAATTCTTCTGTAAAATAAAAAGACTCTCCCAAAAAGGAGAGTCTTTCATTGATTATTTTATTTTGCCTTAGCGTAAAGTTCATTGACTTTATCCCAGTTTACAAGGTTAAAGAATGCTTCAATGTAGTCAGGACGTACATTGTGATATTTAAGGTAGTAAGCATGTTCCCAAACATCAAGTCCCAAAACTGGTGTCAATCCTTCAGAAATTGGATTATCTTGATTTGCAGTTGATACAACTTTCAATTTGCCAGCTTCATCAACAACTAACCAAGCCCAGCCTGAACCAAAACGGCCTGTGGCAGCAGCTTTGAATTCTGTTTTGAAAGTTTCAAAACTACCAAATTCTTTTGCAATTGCATCGCCAATTTCACCGTCAGCATGGTTTTCAGAACCATCAGTATTTGGACGAAGCCAAAGCCAGAATTGACTATGATTCAAATGACCACCACCGTTGTTACGAACAGCTGTACGAATGTCTTCTGGGATTGCTGACAAATCAGTCAATAATTCTTCGAGGTTAAGGTCATCAAGTTCATTGTGTTTTTCAATTGCTGCATTAAGATTATTCACATAAGTTTGATGATGTTTTCCATGATGCAAACGCATTGTTGCTTCATCAAAGAAAGGTTCAAGCGCATTTGGCGCATATGGAAGTTCAGGTAATGTAAATGCCATAGTAATTCTCCTTTTAAGATGTGAATCCATTTTGAAGTCTTAATACTTGGGTATTTTGACCAGATTGAGAATGGAATTCAGTTAGATTATTTTTTAATTCTATTCTCATTATAGTCGTTTTTGAAATCATTGCCAAATGATTTGATTTATAATTTATTTTTTTCTTTGTTGGATAAAATCGAGCATTTTCGCTGAATAAAGTAGATCTACATTGTGGGATTCTGCTATGTTTTTTGAACCTGTCAGAACAAATAATTTATTCAAATCTTGCTTCCATTGCTCAAGAATTTCTTCTACCTTTTCAGGACCTGTTTGCATGAGATTTTTCAAAATAAAACCCGCTGAACTTGCCAAATCGGCACCTAAAATCAAAGATTTAAAAATATCTTGAGCAGAGGAAATTCCCCCAGTAGCAACTAAGCTTTTGGTATTCTCTGCCGTTTTAGCCTCCAGCAGGCTTTCAAGAGTTGAAAAACCAAAATCGTCCAAATCAAAACCATTTTTGCTCCGTTTACGCTCAATCCAAGCAAAATTAGTTCCGCCAGCTCCACCAACATTTATTCCCGAAACAGCTGTTTTTGCGAGTTCTTTAAAGGTCTTTTGGGAAATGCCAAAGCCAACTTCTTTGACAATGACTGGTACTTCTAGTTGACTTGCAATTTCATTAATGTTTTCTAACCAATAAAATTCACGGTCTCCTTCATCCATTGACAACTCTTGGGCCGTATTGACATGGATTTCTAAAGCATTGGCCTCAATCATCTCTACCGCTCGCTTAGCATTCTCTAAAGAATGTCCAGCTCCAAGATTGGCAAAGAGAAAACCAGAAGAATGAATTTTACGAACCTCTTTAAAGCCTGCGGCTAATTCTGGAAATTTCAGGGCAATGGATTGTGAACCAACTGCCATGGCTAGATGCTGATTTTTCGCGATTTCGGCCAAAGTCTGATTAATTTTATCTGCACGCTCGCCTCCACCAGTCATCGCTTCGATATAAAAAGGAAATTCAAAATCCTGACCAAAAACTTTTGACGAAAGCTCTACTTTTTCAGTTGAAAGTTCTGGTAATGTATTAGGAATGATTCGGACATCAGAAAAAGTCAGGCCCAAAGTCTGATTTCTTTCTTCTTTCCAATATTTGTATGCTAATGATAGGTGTTCGTCTTTACGATGTTGATGGATTTCTTTTTCACTTTTCATCATTTATTTCTCAATTCATTAAGTGTAAAACCTAGTCTTTTAAAAACAGGAAAAGTAAGAAAAATCAAGCTCGTACAGGCTTAAATCTATCTTTGTTTTCTTTTTTAGTTTTTAGCAGGTTAAACTCAGTTATTTTTTTGAGCAATCTTAAACTCTTCAAGATTGATTCCATATTCGTATAATTTTTTTTGAACCTCAGCAATAGCCATTGAATTTTGAGCAAACAAAATAAGGTTCTCCCCAAATCCAGCACCAGAGATTTTAGCGGCAAGCTCTGGATAGCTATTGAGCAAGTTTAATGCAAGAGCTAGTACTTTAGTCATATAGCCTTCTGGAATATTTTCCAAAAGTAAAAGTTGATTTTCTGATAATTTTTCTTTGAATAAGCTAAAATCTTGAATGTCAATCGCTGTTGCCATTTCGATAACTAACTCATTTGAAGTTTGATAAAATTCATCAGAGAGTTTGATTTTGATTTTTTCAGCAGTTTTGGCTGCTTTTCCCGTTTGAACAACATAGGTTTTCCAAGGAATCTCAAGAGGAAGGATACGGTTATGATTCTGATAGAAAACTGAACCACCATACATAATAGCCGCAATATCCCCCATTGAACCTGAACCTTGCACTTCAAAATGGGTCTTTGCTGCAATTTCAAACCGTTTTTCAAGGGAAAGTTGTAAATCAAAAAATTGGTTAACCGCATTGACTACGCCACAAACAACTGATGCACTTGAGCCATAGCCTTTTTTATTTTCCCCAAAGCCTAAATCACTCCGAATTTCAAGGCATATTTCTACTGACAGCTCAGAAATTTTACTGACAGACTCTTTTTTAGAACTGTCAGCAGCTGACAAAGTATTTTTTAAGGCTGTCAGCGCAAAATTCCAAGGACTTTCTTTATCAAATTCAATTTTGCTCAATGAGAATTCAAAATCAGCAAGTCCAACATTTGTTTTGAGAATCGATTTGTCACTCGCTCTTGAAATACTCATTTCAAAATTTGTTTCAATTGTCGTAATGAGGGCGAGATTTCCTTCTTTTGTGACCGCATATTCACCAGCAAAAAAAAGTTTCCCCGGTATCTTTGTCTTAATTTTCTTATCAGAGATACTCATAAGCGCCTCCAGCACGTGCAATATCAAAAGTTAATTCTGGAAACTCTGCTTTTAACTTGATTAACAAGATTTTTTCTGTCGCATGGTCAGTAATAATTTTTACATTTGGTCCAGCATCAATGGTCACAAAGGCGAGTAAGCCCGCTTTATAACATTCTTTTGTAAAGTCTACAACACGTTGCGTTTCAGAGGTAAAATAGTCAAATGGTTCAAGACATAGACGATTTTGTTCATGCATGCCAAGAGTATTATCTTGAGCAATTAGACCCACTTTTTCAATATCAGCTTGAAGAATTGCTTGTTTCATTTCTGCAAGTTGAATTGCTGATTTTTCGACCCAAGCACCATAAGTTGGCGCTGTTTGAGCCAATTGCATTCCTTTTGTTGATGACATTTTTTTCTTTTCGGAAGAAATTTCGGCAACAATCATTGAAAGCCCAATGTCTTTATTGTAAAAAGATTCGGCAAAGGAAGACTGATGATTCTCCCCTTTATTCCAAACAGCAAAATTTCCAAAAATTGAACGAGAAGCGGAACCCGAACCCCGTCTGGCAATCCGTGACATTTCGGAATCATCTTTTTCTAAGTCTAAAAGTCCAAACATAGCAGCTGTAAGTGCAGCAAAACTTGAAGCACTTGACGCTAATCCAGCCGCTGTTGGAACATGATTTTCTGATTGAATCATTACCTTAGGGAAATTTCCATATTGTCCACGCATCATTTCCAAAAATTTGCTGACACGACTGCTATCTTCCATCGCTGAATTTAAGATTAATGAGTCAGACTCATTGTCAGTAAATTCAACCGAGGTTGTTGTATAAAATGGCTCCAAGGTCATTGACAAAGAAGATGTCGTCGGGATATTTAGAGCAATATCCGTTTTTCCCCAATATTTAATCAAGGCGATATTCGTATGCGCCCGTGCAGTAACAATATTTTTCATGAAACTATTATATCAAAAAAAACAATTCTTTCTTATCTCTTATCATTTTCAAAGATAATTTTCTGTCTAAAAAATACTTATTTTTATCATAAATCATAATTTAAAAGTCAAAATAGAAATAAAAGCTTGATTTTCAAGAAGAAATTTTATAAAATTGTCAGGTACGTTTTTGTATTCAAAATGTATGATATTGGAAGAAAGTCTATCGAGTATTTTTGCCTCAATCTGACTTAATTTAACCAAAAATATGCTAATTTACAGTTTACATTTATCAAATGACAAACTAATCTAGCAGGAGAATTATTAAAAATGACTATCAATAAAATGGGGACGGGAATTGCCCATTCCAAACTAATCTTAATTGGAGAACATTCCGTTGTATATGGTCAGCCAGCAATTGCCTTACCTGTAACAATTCTTAAAACTACAGTGACAATTACTTCATCAAAATATGGCCAATACATTGAAAATAATGAATTTCGTCGAAGACTTGATTTAATGGGAGATGAATTTGAAGGAATTCGCCAACTCATCATGCGTTTACTCGCTAAATTTCATTCTTCAAAAATGCCTTTTTCTTTAGAAATTGATTCAAACATTCCTCAAGGACGTGGTTTAGGTGCCTCTGCTTCTTTGGCAACAGCCATCATCAGAGCCTTTTATGATTTCTTTGATGCTGAACTTCCACAAAAAGACTTACTTTTTTATGCCAATTTTTCTGAAAATATTACCCATGGTAAATCTTCTGGAATTGATGTTGCGACAGTTAATTCTGAGCACCCTTTGTGGTTTATTAAAGATAGCACAATTGAACCCTTTGAACTAAATCTCCATGGTTTTATCGTCATTGGAGATACTGGTGTGCACGGCTTTACTAGTCAAGCCATCAATATTGTTCGGGAAAAACTTGTTGAGGAAAACGAAAAAACTCAAAACTCAATTAATGACCTCGGGCAATTAGCCACAGACTCAAAAGCCTTTTTAATGACCGATAAACTCAAAGAGTTTGGTCACGTCATGAATAAAGCTCATGAAAGACTTTCAGAACTCGGTGTTTCTCACCCCCGGCTAGACAATTTAGTTGATACGGCTCGAAAAAATGGAGCACTTGGTGCTAAATTGACTGGTTCTGGACTTGGTGGAGTCATGGTTGCTCTGGCTGAAAATGAAAAAGATGCGATTCGCATCAGTCAACGCCTCCTAAAAAATGGGGCTAAAAACACGTGGATTTACTCCTTTTAAGATGGTTAATCACCATCTTTTTTTATAAAGTGACACCTCCAATAATTAATCCTGTCACTTTTATAGTTGATTAATAAAAAAATCGAGATCATAAAATCTCGATTTTTTATTTTCCAAATACCAAAAACAACTAATTTCCTGCTATACGATTATATTGTTCCTTAATTCGGTCATCTTCATGACTGATTTTTTCATCTAGTTCACTTTGGAGTTTGCCAATTAATCTTGCAAATTCAATTTTTTCTTCTTCTGTAAAGCTTGTCATAATGCCTGGAACAAGTTCTGTTTGTTCTGCACTTTCTTCCAAAACAGCCTTCCCTTTTTCAGTTAGTGATATGATAAATCCACGCTTATCTTGAGCATCTTTTTGACGTGAAATAAATTGTTTCTTTTCCAATTTTTTTATCATTTCACTGGCAGACTGGGGGCGCATATCCAGTTGAGCTACCAGATTTTTTTGCGTCATCTTGCTGTTTTCCATTAGAATATTTAAAATTTGTCCCTGTCCTTGTAATCGAGAATATTCCACTGTTTGTTTTCTTGTGACACTTTTACTCTTTCTCAAATACCAAAAAAGAAGGGTAACATAACGAATAAATCCCTGACTTGTATTTTCTTTTTTCTTTGTCATAGTCTTATTTTATCACATTTTTTAGCATTTATAAAAAATATAATCAGGGTCCCATACTTTTTTCTTGACAATTTAATCAGGGAGGCTTATAATATTTTTACTAAGGTAACCTTATGAAAAAGGAGATAATAATGGCACTCGCAATTTCAACTACAAATCTTGTCAAAAACTTTGATGGTAAAAACGCAGTAAATGGTATTTCACTTGATGTCCATCAAGGAGAAATCTTTGGAATTCTTGGACCTAACGGTGCAGGGAAGACCACATTCTTAAGAATGATTGCAACATTAACAAAAGTAACATCTGGTTCTGCTTCTATCTTTGGAAACGACCTAACCAAAGACGGTGCAAAAGTTCGAAACTTTATTGGGCTGACAGGTCAATATGCTTCAGTTGATGAGGAACTGACAGGGATGGAAAACATGATTATTTTTGGTCAGTTAAATGGCCTATCCAAAAAAGAAGCCCAAAAACGCGGCCTCGAATTGCTCAAACAATTTTCACTGACAGAAGCTAAGGACAAATCCATCAGTGCTTTTTCAGGTGGAATGAGAAGAAGATTAGATTTGGCTGTTAGCCTAATCACTAAACCCCCGCTTATCTTTCTTGACGAACCAACAACAGGTCTTGACCCCAGAACACGTGGGGAAATGTGGAAGACAATTCGTGAGTTGGTCAAAGGGGGTTCAACCATCGTTCTGACTACACAATACTTGGACGAAGCTGACCAATTGGCTGACCGTATCGCCATCATTGACCATGGAAGCGTCATCGCGCAAGGCACCCCGTCAGAGCTTAAAAACATTTTGGGAGAAACCACTTTTGAGCTCTCATTGATTAAAAGCAGTCAAATTAAACAAGCCAAAGAAATGATAGAACAAAAATTCAATATTGAAGTGATTGTTCTACCAGAATTTGCAACTTTGTCAATCAAAGTAACTGACACAAAAATCATGACACAAATTCTTTTACTTTTGGAAACTGAACACATAGCCATCAATGAATTTGAAACACGTAAACCAACATTTGATGAAGTTTTTCTTGAGCTGACAGGAAAATAGGAGAAAATAAAAATGGACACAACTGTAATTAACAAAAATACTACAACGATGAAAACAATCAGTTTAAAATCTTGGTTGACAGATATTATCGTCATGGCCAAGCGTGAACTTCTCAAAGTCAAACATAGCCCAGAAAAACTATTTGATGTGACCGTCATGCCAATTATCATGATCATCGTTTTCTCCCAACTTTTTGGTGGAGCAATCATGGGAAATGTCAAAGCTTATCTCCCTCTTGTTGTTCCCGGAATTTTAATCCAAACACTTGTTATGACATCTGGCGCTGCTGGAACCCAACTTCGTGAGGATTTGGACAAGGGAGCTACAGACCGCTTCAATTCTTTGCCAATTTCACGAATTGCACCCTTAGCGGGAACGTTAATCTCGGATATTATCCGTTATATTATTGCCGCTGTCTTTGCATTAGGCACAGGTGCAGCTCTCGGTTGGCGAGCAAGCGCCGGATTTGGTTGGCTGCTTGTTGCAATTGGCCTTGCAATCGTTACAACTTGGGCGCTCAGTTGGCTCTTTGCTTTAGTTGGTGTCCTTGCCAAAAGTGCAGCAACTGTGACAACCATTTCGAGCTTTTTGACCATGTTTTTGGCCTTTTTGTCAAATGCTTATATTCCCGTCACTTCTTTACCAAAATGGCTGAAAGTCATTGCCGAAAATAATCCTGTTTCTCATTTGATTACTGCCTTTAAAGAAGTGGCATATAATGGTAATTTTGGTCATGAAGCCTGGTTGGTTCTTCTAATCAGCCTTCTGATTGTTCTCATTTTAGCACCCGTTACCGTTCTTGCTTATTCAAAGAAAAACTAAGCAGTGCTGTTATTTTGTTTCCATAAACAGAGATAAAAGTAGTATAATACAATCAGTAAATGAAAGGACAAACAATGGAAAATCAATATGAAATACTTCAATCACTCATTGAAAAAATGGAAATTGTAACCGTTGGATCTGCTGTCAGTAAAACTCACTTAAATCGTAAAGAAATCATTGATTTTGTCCGTTCACAAAAGTCATTACGAATTTTTGATGAAGAAAAGCAAAAATGGATTAATGAAAATGTTGACGGGCATTGTTAAATTTTACTGACAGAAATTATATTTAATCAAAAATACAAAAAGTTACTGACAAGAATTCTGTCAGTAACTTTTTATTATTATAAATCATGAAATTCTGCATATAAATCTTGGCGATTTAAGCCTCGTTCTTTAGCAATTTCTTTAATGGCGACATTCGGTTTTACATTTTGCGCCACTAAATTTTTGACAGCTTCCAGTGCTGTCAGCTCTGGCTCCTGAATTTCTTGAACTAATTCGTCCGCTCCCGAAACAATAATTAAACATTCTCCCTTAATGGGTTGCTCAACTAAAGAATTCAAAACCTCAGAAATTTTTCCTCGGCGATATTCTTCATAAATCTTGGTCAACTCACGAACAAGCACCACTTCTCTATCCCCATAGATTTCTTGCATATTGGATAAAGTATCAGCAACTCTAAATGGACTCTCATAGAAAATTTGTGTTTCAGGGTAAGCAAGTTTTGTTTTCAGAAATTTTTGTTGTTCTCCTTTTTTACGAGGAAGAAAACCATAAAAAATATGAGGCTGAGGCACTAAGCCTGAAGCTATCAAAGCAGTAATTCCCGCTGAAGCTCCCGGCAGCGCAACGACATCAATTTCTTCTTTAATTGCAGCTAAAACCAAGTCATGTCCAGGGTCAGAAATTGATGGCATTCCTGCATCAGAAACCTGTGCAATGGATTGACCTGATTTTAAAAAGTCAATCAATTTTGGAATTTTTTCTTGCGAATTATGCTCATGAAATGATTCTTGGGGCACTTTTATTTCAAAATGATTCAAAAGTCGTAAAGTGTTTCTAGTATCTTCTGAACAAATCAAATCCACTGTTTTTAAAGTTTCCAGTGAGCGCAAAGTCATATCCTGCATATTCCCAATGGGGGTCGGCACCAAGTAGAGACTTCCAGCGGTTTTCACTCCTTTGAATGACCGTTGAATATTAAATTTATTTTCCATTAGCGATATAAAAGCTCCAAACAATCTAAGCAAGATTCCCCTTCAGCCAACCGTTCAGCATAATGTAAATGACAAACATGAAATCCTTCATTAAAAATTTGAATGAGATTAGGGTTGGGTTGATCTTTGGGCGTTTCTTTTTTAACTTCTTTCTTTTCAAATTCAGCAAGTCGATCACGCAATTTTTCCAACTCCATGCGTAAAGTTGCATTTTCAGTCATTGATGCTTCAAGCACTTGGCGAATTCCCGAAATTTGCGTTAATGTGGTATTTAATGTATTTTCAAGCTCGCCCAATTGGTCAAAAACATCATATTTATCAGCCATGATTCACCTCAATCTCTGCAAGTTCAAAATCCTTGCTATATTCTCCAAAGCGTATTTTCACTCTATTTTTTAAAACATTTAAGCCAACAACTTTTCCTTTTCCTTCTGAGGTGGTTACAAATTCACCAAAATCTGGAAAAAGTTGTTGGGCTTCTTTATAAAAACTATCTTCATAAGTTAAACAACACATTAAACGACCACAAAGTCCATTCAATTTATTTTGTTTCAAAGATAAATTTTGATTTTTGGCCATTTTGATAGAAACATTCGGAAACTCGTAAACAAATTCCGAACAGCATAAAGGACGTCCGCACGGTCCGAGTCCGCCATGAATTTTCGCCGCGTCTCTTGGCCCAATTTGTCGAAGTTCAATTCGAATCCGAAAAGTCGTTGCTAATTCACGGAGCAGTAGCCGAAAATCAACTCGATTTTCAGCGGTAAAAGAGATAAAGAGTTGCATTTGATCGAAAGTGTAAGCCACATCAATAATTTTCATCTCAAGTTCTTGTTCCACAACGAGTTGTCGAACCTTATCTTTTGCCTTTTTTGAAAGTTCTTCAAGTTTTAAGATTACTTCTAAATCTTCATCAGTGACTTCCCGTTCAATTGTATGATGAGTTTCAAGATTGGCATCATCAGAAAAACTACGAATAATCTTCCCGTAAAAAGTTCCTTTTTCTGAACGAATGATGACTTCTGATTGTGGGACTAATTCTGCCTCACTTGTTGCAAATATATTAGATTCACCATGCGCAAATTTTATTTCATAAATCATTTTATTCTCCTGATATAAGATTTCTGATTAAAGGGTTGCTGTCCAAGTTTTACAGAACAATAAAAGTTAAACTTGACTCAAATCGAACATTACTTTTCCACATTTTAATTGCCTGAAAGGTTTTTAGAAGTTCTTGACTCATTCTTTCTTGATTAAATAGTTGCAATAAAAGTTCAAAAGCTTGATTTTGCTTTTCTTTATCATCAAAAATTTCAACCAAATCTTTCAAGTATAAAAAGGCCTCGTCTGCTGATTTTTTTAGAAGTTTAACAAAATGTTGAATTCTCTGAAGTCCTTCATTGAACCAACTTTGTTGGGCCAACTCTAAGGCTCTGTCAGTAGAATTACAAATTTCAGCTAGGAGTTCTGCTTGCGTTTTTAAAATTCCATTTTTTTCAAGAAAATCTTGTAAAAATTGAACGTTTTTCCGGAAATTAATAATCTGTGTCCGTGATTTTATCGTTTGCAAAATCATGTTCTCATTATCTGTCAGTAAAAAAACAACAATTTCTGTCTCAGGTTCTTCAATAGATTTCAATAGAGCATTTGCCGCATTAGGATGCATTTTTTCTGCTTCCCTAAATAACAAAACTTGCTGCTTTCCTTCATAACCAGATTCACTAAAAACCTGTGTAAAATCACGAATTTGTGCTGTTTTTATCGTCTGTCCATCTGGTTCAACAATGTGCAAATCGGCAAATTCCTGTTGAGCAACCAGACGACAAGAACGACAATGCCCACAAGGAAGAGAATTCTCAGGATTCTCACAAAACAGGGCTTGGCTCAACCAAATTGCTAATTCAAAAGAACCAAATCCACCTGAAAATAAATAAGCATGGCTTAATTTTCCATGTTGCAAAATTGTTGAAAATTGCTTATAAAGTTGAGGCTGAATATCTACTATTTCCACAAGAAGCCTTTCTAAATATTTACCAAATCTATTTTAAATAACAAAATAAAAAAATTTTTTTGACATCTACGTATTTTTTTATTTTGTCAATATTTATCAATTTATTAAATTTGCTGACAGATTAAGGTGTCTTTAAAATTCACTGACAAATCTTTTTTTCAGAACTTCAAGTGTATCAGCTACAACCTTTTCCAAAGATTGACTCGCATCTATTTTTACAAAACGCTCAGGTTCTTTTGCAACAATTTCCAAATAACCCTCTCGAACTTTTCGATGCATCTCAGCTCTTTCTAAGTCTAGGCGATTGACCTCATCCGCTCGATTTTTCATAATCCGTTCAAGTGCAACATCTGTATCAATATCAAAATATAAAGTCAAATCAGGTTTTAAACCATCTGTTGCAAAATAATTAAGCCAATCCACCACTTCAACACCCAAATCACGGCCATAACCCTGATAAGCGACAGAGGAGTCAATAAATCGGTCAACAATGACAACCTTACCTGCTCGTAAAGCTGGCAACATTTTTTCTTGCATATGTAAACGGCGCGCCGCCGCAAAAAGCATCAATTCTGTTTTTGAATCAATCTCTGTATTCTTTGGATCGAGAATAATTTGACGAATTTCTTCAGCCACTCGAACCCCACCTGGTTCTCGAGTTGGGACAACTTCACGCTTCATTTTTTGGATTTCAGGCAAAATTTCTTGCAAAACTGTTGTTTTTCCTGCTCCATCAGGTCCCTCTAGGGAAATTAAAATTCCATTCATAGCCTCTATTATATCAAAAAATCAAACTTTTTATCTTTTTTCTGAAAATATAGGGGTCACTTTTTGCGTAATTTTACTAAAAATTGTATAATATAACTGAAACAGATTACTTGGTTTGTTAAATCAAATAAATCCAAGTAATATTCAATAAAAAAATTTCTACTTGAAAGGACAACTATGAAAAAAATTCTTGTTGTTGATGATGAAAAACCAATCTCAGATATCGTAAAATTTAATTTAACCAAAGAAGGTTTTGAAGTATTTACAGCTTTCGATGGCGAAGAAGCCCTTGAAGCTTTTAAAGAAGTACAACCTGACCTTATTTTACTTGATTTGATGTTACCAAAACTTGACGGTCTTGATGTTGCACGTGAAATCCGTAAAACCTCTGACACTCCTATTATCATGGTGTCAGCTAAAGATAGCGAGTTTGATAAAGTTATTGGACTTGAACTTGGTGCAGATGACTATGTCACTAAACCATTTTCAAATCGCGAACTTTTAGCTCGTATTAAAGCAAACTTGCGTCGTATCAATGTCGCACCTGCTGAATCTACTGATAATGTTAAGAAAGAATTGATTATCGGAAATCTCCGTATCAATCCAGCACATTATGCTGCTTACAAAAATGATAAACAACTTGACCTCACACACCGTGAGTTTGAATTACTTTATTATCTTGCTCAACACCTCGGCGAAGTTATCACTCGTGAAAATCTTTTGGAAACAGTTTGGGGCTATGATTACTTTGGTGATGTGCGTACAGTTGACGTTACAGTCCGCCGCTTGCGTGAAAAAGTTGAAGATACACCAAGCCGTCCACAATACGTTTCAACACGCCGCGGGGTTGGCTATTACATGAGCAACCCACATGATTAAATTTTTTAATTCAATGATTTTTAAAGGAGTAGTTGCCCACCTACTTCTTTTTGTCATTCTTTTCATGAGCAATTTCGATTATAATCTCATTCATCTTAGTACTTTTATTGGTTATTATTTATTTTCACTCGTTTTTGTTCTGGTTTTTCTCAATCAGCAACATCGAATGATTGTGAATGTTTCTAAACAAATGAACGATATAAAAAACGGTTATTTGAATAGAGATAAAATTCCAAAAGGGACAAGTGAAATCAATGAATTATATGAAGAAATTTTGAAGCTTGGTGAGGACATTGTTCGGACTCAAAATAATCTTGAAAATCAACGCAATCAATTAGATAGCATTCTTGCCTACATGGTTGACGGAGTGATTGCCACAGATCGCCGTGGTAATATCATCATGGCTAATAAGTCAGCCCTCCATTACCTAAACACAAGTAATGAGCTTCTAATGGAAAAGAATATTGTTGATGTTTTGAAAATCGCAGACCAGTATAACTTTTATGATTTACTTGAAAAAGAACCTGAAATAACCATCGAAACACACGATGCTGGGAATAAATCAATTTCACTCCACATCAAATTTGCACTCTTTCGTCGTGAGTCAGGGTTCATTTCAGGAATTATTGCTGTCTTGCACGACATGACCGAACAAGATAAAGCAGAACGTGAACGTCGTCTTTTTGTTTCTAACGTCTCGCATGAATTAAGAACTCCTCTTACTTCCGTCAAGGCCTATCTTGAAGCATTAGAAGATGGCGCAATTGATGATAAAGAAACAGCCTCTTCATTCATCGGTGTTTCACTAACCGAAACCAATCGGATGATTCGGATGATTTCTGATCTTTTAACATTGTCAAGAATGGACCAAGATCGAATTGTTCTTAATAAAGAAATCATTAATTTAATTGCCTTTTTAGACTATCAAATTAATCGATTAGACCAGATTTTAGAAACTGAATCAAATGATTTAATTTCATCCAATTTTACACTCGTTAGAAAGTATTCTGACAAGCCAATCTGGGTAGAAATTGATACCGATAAAATCGCCCAAGTCATTGATAATATCATTGGTAATGCCATTAAATATTCACCAAAAGGTGGTACAATTACAATTTCCATTGAAACTCGTGAACGAGATGTCTTAATTTCGATTAAAGACGAAGGAATGGGAATTCCAAAATCTGATTTACTTAAGATTTTTGACCGTTTCTATCGAGTAGATAATGCTTCAAGAAATTCAAAAGTAGGTGGAACAGGTTTAGGCTTATCTATTGTTCATGACATTGTCAAAATACATGGCGGAACAATTTTTGCAAGCTCCGAAGGCAAAGGCAAAGGAACAACTTTCAGTTTCACACTCCCATATTCTTCTGAAACTGCCGAATATTGGGATGACGCTGCTGATGATTTTGAATAAAATTATCCTTCCTAATTCAAACTACAAAAAGAGTTCACTGTCAAATCAGTGAACTCTTTTTTTGGAAAAAATCTATTATTTCTTACATAGACTTCTTCATCAAAGAAAAATTTTTTCAAGCTCAATTTTTTTCCAATAAAATAATAAGTCTCATAGCAATCCCTGACTTTTTCTGCTACAATAGTCATTATGACTGAACAAAATGGCTTTAAATATTCCATTCTAGCCTCTGGATCAACTGGAAATTCCTTCTACTTAGAAACTCCTAAGAAAAAAATTCTTGTTGATGCCGGACTATCTGGAAAAAAAATAGAAAGTTTACTCTCGGAGATTGACCGTGATATCCATGATATTGATGCACTTTTAATTACGCACGAACATAGTGACCATATCAAAGGAATTGGTGTGCTCGCCCGTAAATATGGTATTAACCTTTATGCGAATGAAGATACATGGTCTGAACTTGATGGTAAAAACGCTTTAGGAAAAATTCCTCTTGAGCAAAAACATCTTTTTGAGATGGGAAAAACGATGACATTTGGTGATATTGATATTGAATCTTTTGGTGTCAGCCATGATGCTATTGCCCCACAATTTTATCGTTTCATGAAAGATGATAAAAGTTTCGTTATGTTGACTGATACAGGATATGTTTCAGATCGTATGCGTGGAACCATTGAAAATGCTGATGCTTATCTAATGGAGTCTAATCATGACATTGAAATTCTAAGAATGGGTGCCTATCCTTGGCGAACAAAACAACGTATTCTAAGTGACCAAGGCCATTTATCTAACGAAGATGGTGCCGAAGCAGCCTTTAACATTCATGGGAATAAAACAAAAAAAATATTTTTGGGACACTTAAGTCTAAATAATAATATTAAAGAACTTGCTCATCTTACCATGGACGGTTATCTCCAACAACACGATGTGGATACAAAAAATGAATTAAAAATTCTTGATACCAGCCATGAACATGCAAGTCTCCTTTATGATATCTAACATTAATCATTAAAAAATAAAAAAAAGAACCCACTCGGGTTCTTTTTTTTATTACATCATACCACCCATTCCCATGCTAGGATCCATTGGAGGCATAGCTGGAGCAGCTGGTTCTGGTTTATTAGCCACAACTGCTTCAGTAGTCAAGATTAATCCAGCAACAGAAGCTGCATTTTGCAAAGCTGAACGAGTCACTTTTGCCGGGTCAACGATTCCTTCTTCAATCATATTTACCCATTGACCTGTCGCTGCATTAAATCCTGTACCAACTTTTTCTGAACGAAGTTTATCAATGATAACTGAACCTTCATATCCTGCATTGGCCGCGATTTGACGAACTGGTTCTTCAAGCGCACGGCGAACGATGTTAATTCCTGTTTGAATGTCGCCTTCTTCTGAAAGTTTATCCAAAGCTGCGATGGCATTAACAAGAGCTGTACCACCACCAGAAACGATACCTTCTTCAACAGCAGCACGTGTTGCATTAAGTGCGTCTTCAATCAAAAGTTTCATTGCTTTAAGTTCTGTTTCTGTTGCGGCTCCTACTTTAACTACCGCAACTCCACCAGATAATTTTGCTAAGCGCTCTTGCAATTTTTCACGGTCAAAATCAGAAGTTGTTTTTTCGATTTGTGCTTTGATGATAGCCACACGATCAGAAATGGCATCAACAGAACCAGCACCTTCAACAATTGTTGTATGGTCTTTATCAACAGTTGCTTTAGCAGCTTGTCCTAAAGCTTCTAGTGTAGCATCTTTGAGATCAAGGCCTAGTTCTTCAGTAATTACTGTACCACCTGTCAAGATAGCTAAATCTTCCAATTGAGCTTTACGGCGGTCACCAAATCCCGGTGCTTTTACAGCGACTACGTTGAAGACCCCTTTAATCTTATTAAGAACAAGAGTTGGCAATGCTTCTCCATCAACATCATCAGCAACAATTAAAAGTGGACGATTTGTTTTCAAAATTTGTTCAAGAAGCGGTAAAATTTCTTGAATATTTGAGATTTTTTTATCCGTAATCAGAATATAAGGATTATCTAACTCAGCAACCATTTTCTCTGTATTAGAAACCATATATTGACTCAAGTATCCACGGTCAAATTGCATTCCTTCAACAACATCAAGCTCTGTTTGCATTCCTTTTGATTCTTCGATTGTGATAACTCCGTCAGAACCTACACGCTCCATTGCGTCAGAAATATATTCCCCAACTTTTTCACTACGTGATGAAACGGTAGCAACTTGAGCGATTGCTGATTTATCATGAACAGGAATTGCCATTTCTTTAATTGAAGCAACTGCTGTTTCAGCTGCGAGTTCAATTCCTCGGCGAATACCAACTGGATTTGCACCTGCAGTAACATTTTTCAATCCTTCACGAACAATAGCTTGTGTCAAAACTGTCGCTGTTGTTGTTCCATCACCTGCAATATCATTTGTTTTTGAAGCAACTTCCGAAACAAGTTTAGCTCCCATATTTTCAAAATGGTCTTCAAGTTCAATCTCTTTGGCAATTGTAACACCATCATTTGTAATTAAAGGTGAACCATATGATTTTTCAAGAACAACATTACGCCCTTTTGGCCCAAGGGTTGTTTTTACTGTATCGGCAAGAATATCAATTCCGCGCATCATCGCTGTTCTAGCATCACTTGAAAATTTAATTTCTTTTGACATTTTAGCTCCTTTTTTAAGAATATATTTTTAATTAATAGATTTTAAGATAGACAAAAGACAATCAAAAATTGATTGCTTTTATATTTTTACTCTACAATTGCAAGAAGGTCTGAGTCTTTGAGAATCAAGAATTCTTCACCGTCCATTTTGACAGTCGTTCCGGAAAATTTCTCAAAAATTACTGTATCTCCAACTTTTACGAGTGGAGAAATCAGTGTCCCATGATTAGTTGTTTTCCCTTCACCGACAGCAATAACTTCCGCTGTTTGAGGTTTTTCTTGGGAAGCGCTCGTTAATACGATTCCGCCCATAGATTTTTCCTCTTCTTCTTTTACACGTAAAACTACGCGATTCTCTAAAGGTTTCAACATTATACTTTCCTCCATTTTTTATTTTTAGCACTCTTAATAGTTGAGTGCTAACATATTCTTATTTTATCTCAATGGTCAGATTTAGTCAAGAGAAAACATTTAGATTTAATCAAATAAATTAGAAAGGGAGCTCATCAGCTTCAAGTAAGAGTTCCTCAAAATTTACAGCGCTTTCTCTCAAGGCAAGAGTCGCACGACTTTCCAATAAATCATAGCTCAAACCTAAGATTTCTGTAATACAGTGTTTCTGTTCATTTTTATCAGTATAATTTCTAGTTCTAATCTCTCCCTCTACAGAAATAAGACTTCCTTTTTTAGCATAGGAAACGAATGTTTCTGCTGATTTTCCCCATAAAATTATCGAGATAAAGTCTGCTTCTCGCTCTCCTTTTTCATTTTTGAAGCGGCGATTGACTGCCAGAGTCACACGGACATAAGATTTATTGTTCGTTGTTTTCGAAATTTCAGGTGCGTTTGTTAAACGACCAATCAACATGGTTTTATTCATTATAAAATCCTCCTAACTTTCTATACGTAAAGTTTGAGCATTTGTCACTAAAAAATAAAAAAATCTATCAAGCAGATAGATTTCTATTTTTTATTTGGCATTCAAAGCTGCAACTGTCATATAATTATATGGACTGTTGAAGTGGGGGAGAAAGAATAAATCAAGCAAAGCTAGTTCATCAATTGTTTTTTTCTCTTGAATCGCTAAACTGAACATATTTATATTTCCTGCAATTATCTCACTTTTACTAGCAAGTTGAGCTCCAATAATTCTGCGACTATTTGTCTCATATACGATACGAATTTTCACACTATCGTTGTTTTCATGAAGAAACCAAGCTTTTTGTTTATCTTCAAAATCACTAAATGAAACTTCTAAACCTAATTTTTTAGCAGCTTTAACAGAAAGTCCTGTAGAGGTCATATTGTAACCAAAAATTGAAATACCATTAGACCCTTGAACACCAACAGATTCTAATTCTTTTCCACCAATATTGTGTCCTGCAACAATTCCTGACCGAACAGCGTTTGAGGCAAGAGCGATATAAGTAAAATCTTGCAAGGCATTAGAATAAATTGTCGCAACATCACCTACCGCGTAAACATCTGGATCACTACTTTGTTGATGTTTATCCACCTTGATTGCTCCATTTTTGAAGGTAGCTAACTTATCACTTGCCAAGGCACTGTTGGCAGTAAAACCAATACAATTGATGACAAGATCAACATCATAAGTCGCTTTATTGGTTACGATTTGTGATACATAACCTTCCTCATTCGCTTTAAATTCTTTGGCCAGTTCTCCAAAATGAAGTTCAATTCCATGTTGAGCAAGGTTTTCATCCATTCCTTTGGCAAATTCTTCATCATAATATGAAGCAAGCGAAGTATTTTCAGCGTCAAAGAGAAGAACTTCTTTACCCCGACGTTTAGCTGCTTCTGCAATCTCTGTACCGATATATCCTGCACCAATGACTGCGATACGCTTTACTTTTTCTTTGGTAAATTCTGCGTCAATTGCTTGACCTTCTTGAAAAAGTTTCAGAAAATGAATTCCCTTAAGGTCTTTGCCTGGTAGATTAGGAATAATTGGACGTGAACCTGTTGCTAAAACAAGCTTGTCGTAAGCTTCAATTATTTCATCATCAGATTTAGTTTTTGCATAAACTTTCTTATTAGCAAAATCAATTTCTGAAACTTCTGTTTCAGTCAAAATTTTTACCCCTTTTGCCTCAAAATCCTCTGCTTTGGCATAAAATAATTCATCTGGTTTTTCAATTTGTCTTCCAACCCAAATTGCTGTGCCACAACCTAGATAACTCATGTTGCTATTACGGTCAATCATGACAATTTCATGCCCGGGATATTGTTCAAGTAATGTATTTGCTGTAGCAATGCCTGCGTGGTTTGTACCGATAACTACGATTTTCATGCTAATAGATCTCCTTTAAATGTAAAATTCTTTTTACATTATTCAGTTTAGCATAAGTCAATCTATTTTCTTTTGTAAGCGCTTGTGAACATTGTGAAATAATTATTTTAATTATTAGATAAAAAAATCTGTCAAAATAAATTATTTTGACAGATTTATTATTAAGCTTGCCACATAGTTTCTGAATCAAAAGCTGTACCCGCAGCCAAAGCTGATGAAAGTTCAATGATTCCACGAACATCGGGAGCATCGGGTAATTCAAGTTCACGCGCTGAACAAAGCATTCCATAAGATTGAACACCTCGAAGAGCTCCTGGAAAAATCAATGCTCCATTAGGCATCATTGCGCCTGGAAGTGCTGCGACTGTTTTTAATCCGAGTGACGCGTTTGGTGCACCACAAACAATTTGTACTGGATCAGCAAAACCAACATTAACTTTACAGATATGAAGATGATCTGAGTCTGGATGGTCTTGCATTTCTACAATCTCAGCGACAACAAATTTTGGTTGCGAATCATGCACAAGAACATCGCTAAATCCTGATTTTCCAAGCTCTTTGTTCAAGATTTCAACATCATCAGATGATAATTTGACTTGTCCATTTCCTGACAAGTCTGTCAGTAATGACTTGGCTTCAAAAATATTCCAAGCGACTGTTGCCCCAGTTTCTTCGATAAAGATACGTGCTACTTTTCCCTTACGTTCAAAGTTTACCTTTTCACCTCTATCATTTGCCGTGATAAGCATTAAAACATCGCCGACGTTTGTGTTATATGTTGCAATCATTTTTAAATTTTCCCTTTTAATTTCTTAACAGTGATTATTATAGAATATATTTCTGGATTTATCAATGGTCAGTATTTGACTCCATTTTACCTCAAGAAATCAGTCTTATTTTGCACTTGCTAAGAAAGTATTCACTTCTTCTTTGGTTTTGCGTAATTTATTGACTAGACGAGCTTTTTCTTGTCCATCTTCAATAACAACAAAACTTGGAATTCCCATAATTCCCCACTCGATAGCAAGATCCATGTACTCATCACGGTCTACTTCAACAAATCTAAATTCTGGATTCTCTGTTTCAATTTCTGGCATTTTCGGTTTGATAAAATTACAATCTCCACACCAACCAGCTGTGAAAAAGAAGACTGTTTTTTCTGGACCTTTGACAAGCTCAGCTAAATTTTCAATATTTTCTGGAATAATCATTCTGTATTTCCTTTCGTATTTTTCAAATGGATTCTAACCATTTTCTAAAGAAGTTCTTCTTTTTTTTCAAAAACTTCTAAAGTTTTGGCATTGATTTCAAAAGCAATAGATTTATCATTACTGACAATTCCCCCTTCAAAAAGGGCACCAGAAGTTGGCTCATCAAAAATCCAAAAAGCATCAATTTTTTTTGTAGAAAAATGTTGTCGGACTCTATCAGTAAGCTCATGAATCATTTCTTCTTCCATGTTTTTATAACCATGATAAGCTGCGTGAGCAACGGCTGCACCCGCGACAATTCCCAAACCAAACTTTAGTATTTTTTTCATATGGAAATTTTAACATATTTCTTGGTATAATTATAGTGTAAATCATCAAAAGAATTACTGACAGATTTGTCAGTAAATTTTTCAGTATCCCGGAGGAGAAAAATGGAACTATTTGACAAAGTAAAAGCACTGACAGAAATTCAAGCCACTTCTGGTTTTGAAGGTCCCGTTCGCGACTATTTAAAAGCTCGTATGGTTGAGCTAGGCTATCAACCAGAATTTGACGGACTTGGTGGTATTTTTGTGACAAAAGCTTCAAAAGTCGAAAATGCCCCACGAATCATGATTGCGGCTCACATGGATGAGGTCGGATTTATGGTCAGCTCAATCAAAGCTGACGGAACATTCCGCGTTGTTCCTCTTGGTGGTTGGAACCCCTTAGTCGTTTCAGGTCAACGTTTTACCCTATTTACACGTACAGGTAAAAAGATTCCGGTTGTAACTGGTGGTCTTCCTCCACACCTTCTTCGCGGAACTGGTGTAACACCTCAAATCCCAGCAATCTCTGATATCATCTTTGATGGTGCATTTGAAAATGCTGCTGAAGCTGCCGAATTTGGAATCGCCCAAGGTGATTTAATTATTCCAGAAACAGAAACAATTCTGTCAGCAAATGGGAAAAATATCATTTCTAAAGCTTGGGATAATCGCTATGGTTGCTTAATGATTCTTGAACTTCTTGAATTTTTAGCTGACAAAGAATTACCTGTAACATTAATTATTGGAGCGAATGTTCAAGAGGAAGTCGGACTTCGTGGTGCAAAAGTTTCCACAACCAAATTCAATCCTGATTTATTCTTTGCCGTTGACTGTTCACCAGCAAGCGATACCTTCGGTGACGATAATGGTCGCCTCGGAGAAGGAACAACGCTCCGTTTCTTCGACCCAGGTCATATCATGCTTCCTGGAATGAAGAACTTCTTACTTGACACTGCAGATCATGCCAAAGTTAAAACACAAGTTTACATGGCCAAAGGGGGAACCGATGCAGGTGCCGCTCATTTAGCAAATGGAGGAGTTCCTTCAACAACAATCGGTGTGGTAGCCCGTTATATCCATAGTCATCAAACTATTTTCAACCTTGATGATTTTCTCCAAGCTCAAACTTTCTTGAGAGCGATTATTACTTCACTTAATACTGAAAAAGTAGCAGAAATCAAAAACTACTAATTCTAATAAAAAAACACTAGGTAAATTCCTAGTGTTTTTTAGTTACTTTTTGATGAAGAAGTCTGACTAAAATTGAAAGAAGGTAAAATTTTCTTCCAACCAGCAGCTATATCACTAGCTGACCCACCTATAGAGAAATCATAGGTAGTAGTAGGTGCTCCTGCTTTAGTAGCCCAGAAGCTAGTCGTTGTTTCTCCGCCAAGGTTGACTTCTTGAGTCTTACCATTTGCTAGTTTAACTATGACTTTCCCTGGTTTTTCTCCTGTAGAAACCAATACTTTACTTTTAGTAACATTTGGATCAGTATTTGGATTAGTAAATTTTTGTCCAGGGCCAAAAATGTTTGGATCAGCTGCATTAATCGCATTAACCAATTGTGCAATATAAGCTGCATTATTGATATATCCTGATTTACTTGTCATCGGTGAATTATCATCATGTCCAGCCCAACCACCAAGTGTAACTGAAGGTGTTGATAACATCATCCAAACATCTGTATAATCATCCGTTGTCCCCGTTTTACCAGCCCATTGAACATTCGTTGCTAGTGAAGGGTTAATCGTTTGTAAATTTCCATAAAACTTACTTGTTTTTTGAGATTTCACTGCGTCTTGAAGCATTGATTCCATAATTGTTGAAGTTGCTTCTGAATAAACTTGGGTGCCACCAGTACTTTTATGCTGATAGATTACATTTCCTGTATCATCTTTGATACTATCAACGATATACCAAGGTTCATATTTCCCACCATTAGCCAGCGTTTGATAACCGTTCGTATGTTGAACAACCGTTGGATCAACTCCCCCACCAAGCGGAAGTGATTCTACAGAATAATCAGCAATATCATAACCCATCTTTGTCATGTAAGGTTCAACTGATTTTCCTTTATTTAAAATCGTTTGGTAAGTCCAATAAGCAGGAATATTATAAGAAACATTGAGAGCTTCTGAGAATGGCATCATTGCAGTTCCAGTTGAGCCTACGTGTTCAATATCTTGTCCACTAGAGTATTTAGCTGGATAATTTGATAAGACACTTGCAGAGCCCATTAGTCCCATATCGATGGCTGGACCATAAGCCAAGATTGGTTTAATTGATGACCCAGGCGAGCGTTTAGTATCAAAGGCATGATTGACTTGACTTTGTGAAAAATCTAAACCTCCAATAAAGCCATAAACAGCTCCTGTTTTATTGTCCATTAAAACATTCCCTGTTTGGATAGTTCCCGTACCATCTTGCATAAGCCCGTTATAACCCGTTACAGCTTTTTGCATCGCATCATAAACTGTTTGATTAACTGTTGTTGTTACAGTATAACCACCATTTTGTAGTGATTGTTCCGCCAGTTCTTGATAACGTTTTTTCGTACTATCATTTCCTAAATCAGTCGCAGAAACTTTATCACGTTTAATCAAATAATTATAAATATCTGTAATTGCTTCATTATAAACTACATTATATAAATAACCATGTTCTTGTGATTCGGCAACTCCAGGTTGTAAAAATTCTTTTGAAATATCATAGGCTACATATTTTTTATAATCTGCCTCTGAAATATATCCCCCACGATAAAGATAAAATAATACTTCCTTTTGACGCTCCAGACCATAGCTCATATTTTCTTTGGATTTAAGGGAGCCATCTGCTGAGTAAGGAGAGTAGACAATTGGACTTTGAGGTAAACCAGCAATAAAAGCCGCCTCTGGTATTGTCAAATCCTTGGCCGATTTACCAAAAATTCCTAATGCTGCTTCTTGCACTCCAGCGATATTTTGACCTTTATTGTTGCGACCAAAAGGTGAGACATTTAAATAATCTGTCAAAATTTGATCTTTAGTCAGATAATTATTAAGTTTTAGTGCATAGACGATTTCACTAGCTTTTCGTTGGAATGTAACACTATCTCCTAAAACTTGTTGCTTAATGAGCTGTTGAGTTAAGGTGGAACCACCAGAACTTGTTCCACCTCCAATTGAGCCAACAATTCCCCGAATGACAGCCTTTGGAACAACACCTTTATTTGTTTTAAAACTGTCATCTTCGGTTGCAATCAAGGCATTTTTTACATTAGCAGATATATCATCACTTTTCACAGTAACGCGAATCAAATCACTGGAAATATCAGAGATTGGCTGACCATTACTATAATTAATGACAGAAACCCCATGTATATCATTAATTTTCGAAAGCATTTCAGCTTTGGGTGGTATCTTCGTTTGTTCAACTAATCGAGCAAAATAACCCACACCTGTTGCTGCTCCAAAGACGCCTACCAAGACAAAAACTATTCCAAATACTACACTCAAACCACGTAGTACTTTAAAAGTAATGGATAAACTTGACCTGTCATCACTATCATTATTATTTTTTTTAGGACTTTTCCTTGAAGAGTTACTTTGTTTGCGTCGTTTATTATCCATTTTTTCTTTTAAACGAGCACGAATCTCCTCTTGCGAGTCAATTGAGTCTTTTTTCATGCCCTTATTATATCAAATTTAAAACAATTTTTCGCCACTTTCAGAATTTTTTTTAGTAATTTGTTATAATGTAAAACAGTGCTGTTATTTTTTTACTTTTTAATCCAAAGGGAACAGCTCAATTATTATAGAAAGGATTTTTTTATGAACATTTTTGACGAACTTAAAGCACGTGGTTTGGTTTTCCAAACAACGGACGAAGCTGCGCTTTCCAAAGCGCTGACGGAGGATATGGTTTCCTATTATGTGGGCTATGATCCTACTGCTGATTCCCTTCATTTAGGTAATCTTGTACTCATTTTGACAATGAAACGTCTGCAAATGGCTGGTCACAAACCCTATGCACTTGTTGGTGGTGCAACTGGTTTGATTGGTGACCCTTCTTTTAAAGATTCAGAACGTTCGCTCCAAACAAAAGACACCGTAACAAAATGGTCTGGAAAAATCCGTAGTCAACTTGAGCGTTTCCTAGATTTTGAAAATGGTGAAAACAAGGCAGAAATGACCAATAACTACAACTGGTTTGAAAACCTGACATTTATTGATTTTCTCAGAGATGTAGGTAAACATTTTACTGTAAATTACATGATTTCTAAAGACTCTGTAAAATCACGCATGGAAAGCGGAATATCTTATACAGAATTTGCTTATCAAATTATGCAAGGTTATGATTTCTACGAATTGAACCAATTGCATAATGTCACTTTACAACTTGGTGGTTCTGACCAATGGGGTAATATGACTGCTGGTACAGAGCTTTTACGTCGTAAGGCTAACAAACAAGGACATGTTATCACTATTCCTTTAATTACAGATTCAACTGGTAAAAAATTCGGTAAATCAGAGGGAAATGCAATTTGGCTTGATGCTGATAAAACCTCTCCTTATGAAATGTACCAGTTTTGGCTTAATGTTGATGATGCAGACGCTGTGAAAATGCTGAAAATTTTCACCTTCCTTTCATTAGAAGAGATTGCTGAAATTGAAGAACAATTTGAGGCTGCTCGTCATGAACGTTTGGCTCAAAAAGTTTTGGCTCGTGAAGTTGTAAGTCTCGTTCATGGAAAAGAAGCTTATGAACAAGCTGTTAAAACTTCTGAAATCTTGTTTGGTGGTGGAGATTTACGTCAATTGGATGCTAAATCAATCCTAACTGGCTTGAAAGCAGCGCCACAACATCAAATCGCTCCTGATGAAGACCTGACTCTAATTGAGCTTTTAATTTCTGCAGGAATTGCTCCTTCAAAGAGACAAGCTCGTGAAGATATTACAAATGGAGCAATTTATATCAACGGAGAAAGAGTACAAGAACTTGATTATGTTCTTACAGATTCCGATAAAATTGAGAATCGTCTGACAGTCATTCGTCGTGGAAAAAAGAAAAACTTTGTTTTGACTTATTAATTATCAAAAATTCCTGCTATAAAATGAGCAGGAATTTTATTTTAGAAAAATTTAAGCGTAGCTCTTTCATTTAATCTACAATATGTTATAATAACTGTACTGAATATGTTTTTAGGTGATCAAAATGATAGATAAAAAATTTGAAGATAAGTTAAAAAACTTGCGTGAGTTGTACATCGATAAAAGACCTGAAGTGTCTCAAAAGCTTGAAGATAGTAAAAAATTTGAAGCTTTTATGGCCCTCTCAGACGAAGAAAAAGAAGAAAAACTTCACGCTAAACTTGAAATGCTTACTGATAAACTCATTAAGCTTGATGAAAAATTAGGAAATGCACTTGCTAACGAAGCAAGTACTAACGATATTTCTGAGCTTAAATATTATATTGATGCCGTTAAGAATAAAAAATTAATTCTTGAACAAAAACTTGAATTAATCAAAAACGGTGAGTTTGATATTGCTCGTAAAGAACGAGTTAAACGTCAGCTTACAGATCTTGAACTCAAACGTTGTAAAGCGCTGTTAGGTAAAAAAGACTGCTCAAAAATAAATGAAAAAATTGCTTTAAAGAAAAAAGCAATTAACCGTTTGAAATAAATAAGTAGAATATGCACTAGTAGAGCTACCTTTGATAGCTCTACTTTGCACTTTTTAAGCGCTCGTCAATTTTTTAAAGAAAGGACTCTATGCTCCATACTATTTTTTATGTCATTATTTTCCTTTTGGTATTAGTTTTTTCAAATGTCCTTAATAAAGTTTTCCCAAAACTTGCCCTTCCGCTGATTCAAGTGGTTTTAGGACTTATTTTGGGCTTTTTTGGTGCTGATGAAGTTTTACATGTCGCTCCAGAATTTTTTCTAGGCTTTATTATTGCCCCACTTCTATTTAGAGAAAGTGAAGAAGCTGATGTCAAACATATTTTAAAACATAGTAAAATTATTTTAGTACTTATTTTCCCCCTTGTTTTTATCACAACTCTTGGATTAGGTTTAATTTCTAATTGGATATATATCGGACTTCCTTTGGCTGCTTGTTTTGCTTTAGGAGCCAGTCTTGCTCCTACCGATGCCGTAGCCGTGGGGGCTTTATCCAAAAACTTCTCCTTTCCACGTAGGGTCATGAGTGTTTTACAGGGTGAAGGGCTTCTCAATGATGCTTCTGGAATTATTTCCTTTCAAATTGCATTAGTCGCACTGGTTACAGGTTATTTTTCTTTTCCAGATGCTACAATGAAATTGGTGATTTCTTCCATTGGTGGGGCTGCTATTGGATTTAGTTTAATTTATATCAAAGGGCTAGTTTTGAGACTTTTAGAAGATGTCGATGCCCGAGATGTCTCAGGATATCTTCTCTTAGAACTTGTGGTTCCTCTTTCCGCCTTTCTCATTTCTGAAGAACTTCATGTTTCTGGAATTATCGCTGCTGTCGTCGCTGGAGTGATGTCAGCCAATGGTCTCAAAAGAACAACTTTATTTGATGCTCAAGTAGAAAAACTTAAAAGTACAATTTGGGACACCTTGACTTTCATTTTAAATTCCTTTGTCTTCTTGTTTTTAGGAATTGAACTTTATCAACTTGTTGTTCCACTTTTAGTTGACCCTGTTTATTCTTCAGCTCATCTAATTCTCCTTACTCTTGCTCTAACTGCTGGCTTATTTGCCCTTCGATTCGTCGTCATTGCCTTTTATTACTGGCTTCGTTCGCTTAAACAAAAACAGCCTTTCTCTGCTTATTGGAATGATATTCTTCTTCTTACTTTTGCTGGCTCTAAAGGAACTGTAAGTATCGCAACGATTCTTTTGGTTCCTCGAAGTGTTGATATCCAACCGGTCCTAGTCTTTCTAGCAGCTGCCGTAACTGGCTTAAGCTTTTTGGTCGGAATGTTCATTCTCCCTTTCTTTGCAGTCAAAAAAGTATCTAAAGTTAACAATATCTCTAAAATCGCTATTTTATCCGAGGTTGTTGATGAATTACGTCAGGATATGACAACAGCTAAAAATCCTCAGGGATACGATATTGCAATTGATGCTTATCAAGAAAGGATTCAACAGTTAATTATTGAGCAAGAATCCACCGATATGGCGATTGACTATAATGATTTGCAACTTTTGATTATCCGAATCGAATCTGAAGGTCTTGAAGCTTACTTACGTGAAAATAAAATTTCTATGTATACTTATCGAACTTATCAAAGGTATATTCGCTCATTGGAAACAAGTATTGTCCATTCCCTTGTTTCAAGTATTCAATTTGTTTATGTTATTACTTTGCGTGCCTTTCATTTGCTGGTTTCTCGCTTCTTGCATGTGGATTTTTATTTCAAAAAAACAAAAGCAGCAATGGAAACAACGCGTGATGAAATTACTGAACTATATTTCAATAACACCGAACTTATCTTACAAGCCTTGGACAATTTAAATGGGGTTTTTGATGAACAACTTTTGAATTTCTTACAATCAGAACGTTTGCGAACTTCTGAAATTGTGGCTTCTGGTGGTCATATTTCTCGGATGGTAAATAAAGCTCAGCCTAATAACATTACTGAAATGATGCGTGCCTACTATTTAGAACGTAAAGTTATCTTTGAGCATGAGCTTTCTGGAGCAATTACCGCAAGAGAAGCCAAAGATATGCGACTTAATGTCAATATTCTTGAAGATTATTCATTAGCAAGTAATCATCATACGCTACTTTTCGACTTTTTGGAACGTCGAAAAAATAAAAACTAATGATTGAATTAACATAAAATCAAAAAAAGTTACTGACAGTTTTGTCAGTAACTTTTTATTTTTCAATCTTAATGATCGTTTCTAATTCTATATTTCCTTGAATTGCCCTTGAAATCATACAAGAACTTTCTGCACGTTCTGCCAATTTGATCGCTTTACTTTCATCAGCCCCGGCGGCTAGTTTCATGAAGACATGATAGGTAATTTTTTCATAAGTAAAAATCCCTTTTGTCACATCAACCACGCCTTGTCCCTCTACTTTTAAATGTTCCAAAGGAATTTCATTTCGCTCAAGCATTGCCGCTAAAGTAATTGAGTAACAGGTGCTAGCAGCTCCAAGTAGCATTTCATCCGGATTGGTCCCCACTCCTGGTCCAGCCATTGTCTCAGGAATTGAAATTTTTTCATTAAGTGCCCCAGCTTGCAAGTCACCAATAGAATTTCTCCCACCAACCCAATCAATATGTGAATTAAAAAGATGTTTTACCATTTTTTAGCCTTTCCTTTTACTGACAACACCTACAGCTACTTACTGAGATTTCTGTCAGTAAATTCAAGAAAAAGTCTGTTCACTGACAGACTTTTATTTAGAATGCTTGAGCTTCTAATTCTACTTTTTTGATAAATTCAGCAAGAAGTTCTTCTGTTTTTTCTGGGTCATAAGCATGTCCTTCAACAGCAATTTGTCTAAAATCGCTACCGATAAAGTTAAAGATTGCTGACACAGGGTCTTGTGCTCCATAAACTCCACCATTGGCTTGTAAATGTAAGACTTTTTTGCCATTTGCTAAACCAACTGGTCCTTCAGCGGTATATTTAAATGTTTTACCAGCAACGTTTACAGTATCAACCCATGATTTAAGTTCAGCAGGAATCATCAAATTATACATTGGATTAGCAATGACAACTTTGTCAGCTGACAAAAATTGGTCTGTAAAACCAGCAAAACGAGCCAATTTATCTTTTTGTGATGCTGTAAGTTCTGCATTTTCACCTGCAAACATGGCCACTGACTAATTCTGTGTTCAAAGTTGGAATATCAGCACTAAAGACATCCAACTCTTCAATTTCATCTTCTGGATGAGCAGATTTGTAAGATTTGACGAAAGCATCAAGACCTTTGAGTGAAAGTGAATATTCAGCAGTGAGTGGATGACCTTTTACAACAAGAAGTTTAGACATATTTTGTTCCTTTATAGAAATTATTTTTTTATTATAAAATTTATTATGGCAAACTTTTCTAAATTCTCAATATATTTAGTACGTGAAAATTTACACATGTAAACATTTGTTTGCTAGATTATCCTCTAAAAAAAAATCTATCGATTGTTTTTTTACTAACTTTTTTTCCGACCTAATAGACGAACCAAGCCCAATACCCAAGTGACTAAAACCAAAAAAGTTGAAAAATAGAAAGCTACATGAAAACCGTGCAAGAAGACATCTGGTTGATTTGTCAAATAAGTTGTGACCTTATAGCCCAATTGATTAGACATCGCTGTAAACAGAATTAAGGTGGCTAATGATGTTCCTAAAACAAAAGCCATATTACGAGCTAAAGAGTTTACAGAACCAGCGATTCCTAAATATTTTCGTTCAACAGTTTCCATGATTAATGCATTATTAGGACTTTGGAAAATTCCCATTGACATTCCTTGAATCAATAAAATCACGACTATAACCCAAGGTTCAGAATGTGGATTAATCAAAAGATAGCCAAGTTGGGACAAAACAATTCCTGAAATACCGACAAAAGTGACAATTTCTTTATCCATCTTATCAGCTGCTGAACCCGCCAAAGGACTGGCAATCAGCATAGCAGCAGGGTAAGCCATCATAATCATTCCAGCCACTCCAGGAGCATAATTTCTAAAATCTTGCAGATAAAATGGTAATAAAATACTTGAAAACATAGCTACGGTAAAATTAAAGAGTGCCATAATTATGCTCATTGAAAACAACTTTGATTTAAAAATCCCTAAATCAAGTAAAGGCTGTGCCACCTTTTTCTCAGTGACAATAAATATTCCAAAGAGAATAAAACCAACAAGTGCGCCAATAATAATCAATGGACTAGTCCAACCCAGTGATTGACCGAAGTTAAGCGACAGAAAAAGTAAAATAACAACAGCTGTCATCAAGGTTCCACCCTTAAAATCAATATCTGACCATTTTCCACTCGTGGTTTCTTTTGGTAAGGCATGATTCCCAAAAATCCAAGCCAAAATTCCGATTGGAACATTAATCCAAAAAATATAATTCCAAGAAGCGACCTGCAAAATCAAACCACCAAGTGCTGGTCCAGCGATTGAACCCACTGAAACAAACATCGCCGAGATTGAAAGTGCTCTGGCTCGACTTTCAACTGGAAAAATTTCTGAAATAATTCCAAAACCAGTTGCCATAAACATTGAAGCCCCAATAGCTTGAACAATTCGCGCAAAAAGTAAAAAACCTAAGCCCAACCAAAGTTTAAACCAGCCAGTGCTGAGCCTAAAATAAAAATCCCCCAACCAATTCGGGCAATTCGTGATTTCCCAATCAAGTCACCAAGACGACCAAAAATCAAAACAATCGCTGAAATGACAATGAGATAAATTGTCACCACCCATGTGATTTGTGAAGTTGAAACATGAAGTTTCCTTGACATCGTTGGTAGAGCAATGTTGACAATTGAACCATCCAATGTCGACATAAAAGTAAAAATCCCTAAGGCAATCAAAGCCTTTATTCGATCTGACATAAAATCCTTCCCTATAAAATGAGCGCCACAACTTCTTTTAAAATTCCCTAACAATCTTTATATTAAAAGGCTAACTCAAATATTTTTTCTAAGTTTATAAATAACGTTGGTTATTATATCCTTGTTTCAGTCCTTTGTCAAGTTTAGTCTATTAATCGTAGTTTTCGTATCAAATAAAAAACTCTACTTATCAATAACAAGCAGAGTTTTCATATTATAAGAAATCAGCAAATTCTTCTTCTTCGGTTTGGTCCCAATTTCCGCCAGCAATCGTTGTAAGCATAATGCCTTTGACTGCACGGTCAACCATTCCTTCAACATCCATTCTCTTTTCATATTGAATACAATTTTCAAGTTTAGGATTTGTTTTTGGAGAAGGTGGGGCAAAGACTGTACAGCAATCTTCAAATGGTAGAATCGATAAATTAAAAGTATCTATTTTTTCAGCAATTTCAATAATTTCATTTTTATCCATGGTTACCACTGGTCGAATGACCGGAGTATTAGTCACTTCATTAATGGCAGACATTGAGCCAAGCGTCTGACTAGCAACTTGTCCTAAAGATTCTCCATTAATAATTACTTTCCCGCCTCGTTCTTCACGAACACGGTCAACCACGCGCATCATGAAACGACGCGTGATTGTCATCAAATAAGCTTGTGGAGCTTTAGCTTTTATTTCTTCTTGAATCTCAGTAAATGGAACTTCAATAAAAGTGATTGCTCCGCCAAAGACAGTTAATTTAGCCGCCAAGTCCTTGGCTTTTTTTAGAGCACCTGGTGAAGTATGAGGAGGGCTAGCAAAGTGAACAGCTTCAATCTCAACGCCACGTTTCAACGCTAAGTAACCTGCAACTGGTGAATCAATTCCACCTGAGAGCATCAAATGTCCACGTCCTGCCGTACCAACTGGCATTCCACCCGCACCTTTGATATCTTCAAAACTAAGGTAAGTCGCATCTTGTCTAATTTCAACGCGCAACGTGATATCTGGTTTTTTCATTTGTACTTTTGCGTAAGAGAAATTATCAAAAACAATATCTCCTAAAGCAATATTTAATTCTGTTGAATCTAATTCAAAGTTATGGTCAGCTCGTCTAGTAGCAATTTTAAAAGTCTGCCCTTCGCTATAAATTTCCTTAAAAAGTGCTACAACTTCTTTTTTTATAATGGGCATTGATTTTTCAACTTTGATTGAAGGTGAAAAATTTTGGATTCCAAAAACTTTTGTTAAACGATTTGAAACTTCGGCATAATCTGCTCCATTAAGTTCAATATGTGCTCTATCTCTTACTGCTGTAATTTTTAATTCAGGCATATCTGCAAGGACTTCACGGATATTTTTTGCCAAACGATTGATAAAGTAACCACGATTTTTTCCTTTGGTTGAAAGTTCACCATAACGAACCATGATTTCATCATATAATACAGTCATTTTTATTCTCCTATATTCTTTTGCATACTTTTAATCATTAAATACTTCAAAAAATGAACAATTTAACCTAAAAATCCAGTCAAATTTTTTTTATTTAATGAAAAAAAGCACGCAGCGTTCTAATTATAACACAATGTTTCCTTTTTTTTATAGACGTTTTTAAAATTATTGGCATAGCCCAAAGGGAGATATTAAAGCTATTTTGAAAGTTAAACAAAGCAAAGTCTGAGCTTTAAATTTCCATTTTAAAAAAAGTAAGCTTAGTTAACTATAAAAAAACCACTAGATTCATTGACCTAGTGGTGCCTTTTTACAGTTTATTCATTTTTAAATTTTTTTTGGAATTCGATGTTTTTTTAGATGCTTTCAGCAGAATATTTTTCAGAGATAATCTGAAGTAATTTACTTCCCAAAAAAATAAAATATCTTATAAAAACGTAAGTAACGATTATAATCGCTATAAAAATTTCTAAATTAGCTAATAATTCTAAATTCAAAAATTGGAAAATACTGAGCTTACTTGTTAAATTTACCGCAGTGGCAGAAATGACAAGAGGGAATGTAAAGGCAGCATAACTAGGGTAAAAGGCACTTCTTAAAAGTTTTGTCAGTAAGCCCAAAGTTATAAAATAGATGGCTTGCGACAAGATAAATAAAAAGATAATGAACATTTTAGATTTTGATTCTACAACAGTAAGATAACCTACTAATCCCAGTGAACCTGGTGCTGTGATGATTGTAATCAATGGAAGTAAAGATTTGTGCATTTTTCGTAAAATAAAGACTCTGTGCATAACAATAGGAAGAAGGATAAAGTAAAAGAGTAATGTTATCCAAACCACAACTTTCCCCACTTCAAGACCGAAATCTGGTGATGTCGCTGATATTACGCCAATGCCAACAAAAGTGATAAACCAACTCGGATAAACATCATGTATTTTTAGTTCTTTAGGGAGTATATGGAGATAAATAAAATACATCATTAAAATAAGATGCAAGACTAAAGCAGTCCACCAAATTACATTCGCAAGAAGACTAAAGCCGGATAAACGTTGTAAAAATACGCTTAGTACCA
>NZ_BCVK01000007.1 GCF_001591705.1 Lactococcus cremoris subsp. cremoris NBRC 100676
AATTCCTCCTTTATAATATAATAATAAATAACTTTCAAAAAAACTTTTTGAACATAATTAAGGTCTGTCAGTACTGACAGAATTGAAACCTCATCATTTATTTACTTTCGATGAGTTTAAATGAACTCCATGGTTTTAGGAAATCAAGCAGGAATAATTCATCATCAGCAATGCGCCCGACCACATTCACCCGGCCATCATTTTCCATTTCACGCAAAGCAATCTGAGTTTCACCTTTATATTGACCATAGCCTTCGTTGTCGATAATGATATCACCACGTTGGATTTTATCAGTATCATGAGCTGGGAAGTCAAGGTCTTTATAAGTGATTCTTGTCATTGTTGAGCGGAGCATATAAGCTGATTTATCACCACGATAGCTATGTGTCGCTTCAAAAAGACATTTTCGTTCATTCTCAGTAATTGTTTCACGTGGAACGACTTTGACTTCTGGCATGCTTGCATTAAATGCTTGACTCATCGCTTTAAGTTCTTCTTCGCTCGCATAAGCATTAGCAATGGTAATATCATCAATTCCACCAAGAAGCTTATAATGCTTCACTTGAGTTGCGATTTCAAGTGCTCTGTGGTCTTCAAGAGTACAAAGGCCATCTTGAGTTGGCCAAGGACCAAAAGTAGCAGCGTGTGAATTGACAAAGGCCATGGTGTTTAAGTTATAACCTTTGAATTTTTCTGTACATTTAAGATAATGGTTAAATTCCAATCCTGTATAACGATGAGGATAGAAGTTATGGCTACCTAAGAGTTTTTCTGTATCTGGAGAATAGTCCATTATCGAATCAACATAAGTCGTTCCTTGACTCATATTGATTTCAATTTTAATTCCGTAAGGATTGCGAGTCATTCGGGCTTCTTCGGCTCCTGTGAAGCCAATGTCAAGTCGAACACCGTCTGCTCCCATTTTATGGAAAAAGCTCAGGTCATCATAGCTGATATTAAGCTGTGTAAAGAGACCTGGATTGATATCCACCATCACTTCCATTCCTAATTGATTGGCATAATTTACAACTTTTTTAAAAGCTGCAAGTACTCCTTCTTTATCCCCATCAATTTCAAGCAAGGAAGTAAACACACGTTTGAATCCGTATTGATGCGCCAAATCAAGATATGTTTTATCCGCCTCAAAGTTTGAACGTTCTGGATAGATAGATACTCCTAATTTTCCCATTTATTTCTCTCCTTTTTCTAATTTTTATACTTCATTTTTGATTTCTGAAATATAGCTTAACTCTATGATAAGGCTTTCAAAAGATTTTTGCAAGCGTTATCCCTCTAAAAAAACATGTTTCTCAAATTGAAACAATAACGACAAATTCTTATTTTTAGATAGGTTTAGCGCTTTCTTTAAATTAAATCTTTAAAATAAGCAAAAGTGAGCTATACCAATTTTCTTAGTAATATTAGTGTAATAAATATATTATCTCTTCCACACTCTTCTAATTTTTTTACCGCGGTTCATTATGCCCTTTTTATTTTTGCACAAAAAAAGTTACTGACAAAGCTGTCAGTAACTTTTTAAAAGTATTCACGAAGTATGGCTTGATTTTCTTTTAAAATTTTAGTCGTAAATTGACCAATTGTCATTTTTTCTGCTTTTCCTTCGCCAATTGTCATATTATTTTCAGCAATAATATCATCAGTAATTTGGACTGAAAAATTCGGCTGACCATTTACTTTTAAAAATTCTTTTAGATTAACGATGCGAGCTTGCATATAAGGCACAAGTTTAATTTCTGCTCGCTGAGGTTCAATCATTTCTTCTTCTAGTAGTGTATCCGCAGGAGCCTGCCAAGCGATTTCTGAAAAAGAACCTGCATGACTTGAAATGAAGCGATAAAGGGCTTGTTTGGCCTCATCAGTTAATGTAATAAGCTCTCTAATCACAAATGTCATTTCTGAAAATTCATAGAGTAAATATCCAAGAGCCTTGCCATTTTCACGGTAGATTGCTACATGAGGTTGTGATTTATGGATGAAAAAATATGACCAAAGTTCCTCTGAACGAACAAGCGAGCCTTGGTTGTAAGCCTTCTGATGAATGTCTGTCAGCACTTTAAAAATCTCACTACTTTTACTGACAGTTTTTTCGTTTGACATTTCAGCTTCAAATTCAAACTTTTCACGGCTAATTTCTCCCTTTGTTCTTTGACCTTTTGGAAAATTCTGAGCAGGGATTTTATAATGCTTTTGATTGAAAGCATAGTGGTAACCAAATTTTTCGTAAAAGCCATACGAAAATGGTGCCAAATATGAAAAAATTGTCCCCTCTTCATAATCTTCTCGCAGGCTCTCGGTCATCAACTGGCGAATAGCTCCATTTCCTCGATACTCAGGATAGCTTGCAACATAACCAATACCAGAAATTTTCACATTTTTATCTCCCCAATAGCCCCTGAAATGTGAATCAATCAGCATTGAAGTTAATTTCTCATTTTCATAATGACCATATGCTTTTGAAAATTCCAGAAGTTTATCAAAAGCTCTTGCACGTTCTAATGTTTTTGGCTTATGAAAGGCATATGTTGCTAAATTTAAATATTCTTTTTTATCCTTTGTATTCGTATTCATAAATTCATTTTAACACAAAACTGTAGAAATAAGAAAACATTTTTGTTAGCGTTTACTTTCTAAAATTATTCTCGAAAAATAAAAATAACAGCCTACAAAAGGCTGCTATTTCAAATGGTAATTTCGATTTCATTTTCTTCGGGGTCTAAGATTACGGCTTCATAATACCCATCTCCCGTGGTTCTTGGCCCAGATTTGACTTCAAAACCATCTGCCAAAAATCGCTGACAGAGTTCATCCACTTTTTCTTTGGAACCAACAGAAATAGCTAAATGAGCATAACCTGTCCAAACAGATTTGTCAGCACTTTTCAAGTTCTCTTTAGTCCCAATTTCAAGTCGCGCTCCATCAGAAAAAGTTAAAAAGTAAGATTGAAAAGTCGTTTTAGGATTATGATATTTTTGACCCGCCTGTCCTTCAAAATAATGCTCATAAAAGTGACGCATTCCTCCCAAATCTTGAACCATTAGGCCAACATGTTCAATTTTCATCACATTTCTCTCTTCTTTGATTAGTGCGCTCTACCTCCGTTGTAGGCACGATTAACATTATCCAATATGGCAACCATTTGACGTTTCTTGAAACGACCAAGAAAAAAACCAACGGCTTTGTCATTGACCATTTGAATAAAACCATTTGAGCTTTGATTTTCTTCAATAATGACCTGAGTGCTGCGGTCATCAATTTTATGCAATTCCCAGCGTGTGCTAAAGGTATTACGATTTGTTTTAGTCGTGAAAGCATAAATGCTTGGTTCTGTCAGCTCGGTAATTTTAATGGTTCCTCTTTGATTTTTACCAAAGCTTTTATTATATTCATAGCCATTAAGACTTCTGACTTTAGGCCGTTTTCCTGTATTTTTTTCGATATCAAATAAACACGAATCAACTATTTTTTCAAAGATAAATTCTCTTGGGGCATCAACTATTTTATCAATTCTCATCTTTTTCTCCCTTATCAAGTTTTTTTAACTAAGTTTATTCTAGCAAGATTAAAGATTCTTTGCAAGCACTTTCATGTTTTCAATAGCAAAACAAATTTCTATTTAAAAAATGGTAAGCCAATAAAAAGAAAGAACAAAATGATAAAGGCGCCAATTGCAAATACTCGATATTGTTTTGGAATGGAGGGTACAAAAGCCTTTGGAGGAAGAATGGCTGACAACAAAATTCCTCCAATTGCTCCCCCGATATGCGCCCAAATACTTACATTTCCTAAAGAAAAGAGGTTCATCACTAAGTTGGCAACAATTAATACTGTAAACATTCTACCGATTTGTTGTAAAAATGGATGTTTTGTAAAATAGGCTAATCCAACAACTGCCGCGAACAGTCCAAATAGAGAAGTCGAAGCACCTGCAGAAACCACTTGAGGCGTCAATAGAAATACCATCGCATTTCCAAAAATACCTGACAAAAGGTAAATCAGCGTAAAACGTAGCCAACCAAAAACATTTTCAATTTGTCGCCCAATGAAAAAGAGCGTTGCCACATTTAATAATACATGCGCCCAACCAATATGGATAAAGTTCGCCGTAAGTAAACGCCACATTTGGCTTGGGTCAAAGACCATTACTTGACCGAGTATGGCTCCGCTTTTAAAAAGATTAAATGCTGAGGTCGCTGATGTTCCATAAGTGAAAAATTGCCATAACCATACTAAAAGAGTGATTATTGATAAAACATAAGTGGCTTTGTAACGTGTAAAATCTCGTTTAATTTCATTAAAATTCATTATTTTTTCTCCCTATAAAAAGTTTTTTTACTGCAATATCATGTGCTTCAGCAGCGAAATCCATTTTTTGAAAATCATAAAGAACTGAAGCAGTCATGCCTTCAAAATTAGCTAGATAACGGTCATAATAGCCGCCACCAAATCCAATTCGATGACCTTCATCATTCCAAATTAAACCGGGAACTAAGATAAAATCTGGTTCAATTGCTAAATCTGATTTTGGCTCGAGTAAGCCAAATTTTGAGCGAACAAGATTTTCCTTGTCATATTTAGCAAAGATCATTTGACGCTGAGGTAGACATTTGGGAATCAAAATTTCTTTGTCGTCAGATTGGTCAAAAAGTTCTGTCAAATTAAATTCAATTGGCATTGACATATAAAGCGCTATTTTTTTTGCAGATTTCCAATCTGAGGAAGCGGTTAACTGCTCTAAAACTTCCTTGTTCTGACGCCCTTTCTCGTAGTCTGAAAATTTTTTTAACATTTGTAATATTTTTTTGCGATTTTCTACTTTACTTTCCATATTAACTATGATAACATGAAAGTGTAAGTTTTTGTTTTACGATTAGTTCTGTGCTTTTGGGTTCATTCCTATTCAAGAAATTAGATTTACAAATTTATAAAATAAGGAAGTACCAAAAATGGCACAAGGAACTGTTAAATGGTTTAACGCAACTAAAGGCTTCGGCTTTATCACTACTGAAGAAGGAAACGACGTTTTCGCACACTTCTCAGCTATCCAAACTGATGGATTCAAAACACTTGACGAAGGTCAAAAAGTTACTTTTGACGTTGAAGAAGGCCCTCGTGGACCTCAAGCTGTTAACATCCAAAAATAATTAAAGCTTTGAGAGTCACTGACAAATTTGTCAGTGACTTTTTTTTGCGCCATTTTTTTTTACTGACAAACTTTTTATATGAAAGCCTTAACAAAAAAATGCTTTTTTTAAAGAAATAGCCTTGTAAAAACAAGTAAAATGGGCTAAAATAAAGGAATCAATTTAGTTTATTTAGGGAAAAAATGAAAGATCTAACAAAAGGAAATATCTTAACAGGACTCATTGCGTTCACTTTACCTTTACTCATGGGTAACTTTTTTCAAGTCCTCTATAACACGGCAGATACACTCATTGTCGGACAGACATTAGGAAAAGATGCGCTAGCTTCTGTTGGGGCGACTGGCTCCATCAACTTTTTAATTGTCGGTTTTGCTCAAGGAATGACAGCGGGCCTAACCATTTTAACGGCTCAGCGTTTTGGGGCGAAAGATAAATTGGCCATCAAAAAATCATATGTGACCGGTCTTTATTTTACCGTTGCCGTTTCTATCATACTTAGCATTTTATCACTTATATTTGTTGGACCTCTTTTGCAAGCTATGCAAACGCCAAGCCAAATTTTTGAGGGTGCCAAAACTTTCCTAAGCATCATGTTGGGTGGGATGATTGCCACTAATCTCTATGCTTACCTCTCTAATGCTCTTCGGGCTTTAGGCGATTCAAAAACACCTTTATATGCCTTAATTGCTGCCTCAATTTTAAATATTGCTTTTGAATATTTTGCGATATTAGTTTTGAAATTAGGAATCGCAGGAGCAAGTGGAGCGACAATCTTAGCCCAAATGATTTCTGTTTTATTCCTTTTTTGGCACATTAGAAGAAAAGTTCCTGAATTTCAAATCAGTAAAAATTTATGGCGGTTGGACCGGGCAGAAATTGCTCACCATGCTAGACTCGGAATTCCAATGGGATTTCAATCAAGCATCATTGCAATTGGCTCTATCACGCTACAAGTTGCCTTAAATAAAATGGGAACCAGTGCGGTGGCTACACAAGCAATTGTTTCAAAAATTGACCAATTTGCTATGCTTCCGATGATTTCAATCGGGCTTGCCATGGCTACTTTCGGCGCACAAAACTATGGAGCCAAACAATACAAACGAATTAATCAGGGCTTGATGCGCGCCCTTGCCATTGCGGTTGGTTGGTCCATTGTCTTTGCAATTATCTTGAATCTGGCGCATTTCTATTTCACAACGGCCTTTATCTCAAGTAGCCAAACGGCTGTTATCGAGATGTCCAGTCATTATTATCTGGTCAATGGTAGTTTTTATTGGCTCTTAGCAATTTTATTTGTCACACGCTCAACCATTCAAGGTCTTGGAAATGCGAAAATCCCAACACTTTGTGGCTTTGCTGAGCTATTTATGCGGGCCGGTGTCGCAATTATCGGGGTACTTTTGCTGAACTATACGGTAATCATTTCAAGTAATCCTGCCGCTTGGCTTGGCTCGACATCCATTTTAATTCCAACCACCATTCGTATGATTAAACGTTTTAGACAAAACCAAGATTTAGCATAAAACCGTCTCTAAGACGGTTTTTTATTTTACTGACAGTTTTTTAGCAAATAAGCCATCAGTAATTTTTACTGATAGAATTTTGGCAAAATAAACTGATCAGCATTTTCAAATTCTTTAGCTACTTTTAGTAATTCAATTTCAGAATTTTTAGGTCCCCAGAGTTGAATCCCCAATGGAAGATTTGTTTCTTTATTGACATAAATCGGTAGTGAAAGAGCTGGTTGTCCCGTCAAATTACTGATGAAATTATAGGGTGTAAAGGCCAATGAACGCTCAAAAGCCGCCTCAATAATTGCTATTTGTTGTTCAAAATCATATTGACTGATTTCTGACATTTTGGTCAATATTTCCTCTGTCATTAATTCTTCACCAATTTTAGGCGCTGTTTTTGCCGTAGTTGGGGTCAAAAATAAATCATAATCAGCATAAATCTTGTCAGCAAAGGTTTCGGCTGCCTGATCCCATTGAGCCAAAGCATTAATATAAGTAGTGACGGGCGCTTTTCGTCCAGCTTCTAAAAGGGCATAAGTCAAAAGTTCAACATCTTGACTTGTCAATTGGCGACCCGCTGATTTTTCCCAAGGTTCAAGCATAGCCACCGTTTCCGCTGCATTCATCTGATAATAAGATTGAATTAAAGGACGGGCATTCAATGGAAAATCAATTTCCACAAGTTCATGTCCCTGTCCTTTTAAGAATTCAACAGCTTTTTTGACCGCTTTTAGAGCATCATCAGAAAGTTCAATTCCAGAAATCGGACTTTGCAAAGAATAAGCAATTTTTAATTTTACTGACAAATTTTTACTGACAAAACTGTCAGTAGATTCACAGACTTCTAAAAGTTCTTTTTCATCTAACAAGCGAGCCTGATAAGGCGCTGCCTCTTGCAAAGTTTGCATTTCCAAAATAAATCTTGCCGTATCTCGCACCGATACTGTTAATGCCCCTGAAATAGATGCACCTTGCCAACCTCGATAAGAGCCCGGCCCTTGTGGCATTCGTCCACGCGTCATCTTTAGACCAATCAAACCTGAAAATGAGACTGGAATCCGAATTGACCCTCCGCCATCAGAAGCTCCAGCAATCGCAAACATCCCAGAAGCCACGGCTGAAGCCGCACCACCAGATGACCCACCCGAATAATAATCAGAATTCCAAACATTTCGTGTATCACCGTAGAGTTTTGAATCCGAAATATTTTTAAAACCAAACTCTGGCGAATTCGTCTGCCCATAAGGCGTCAATCCTGCCCTTATCAGCGCTTTAACATAATTATCATCCTCAGATGCCACATTCTCTGAAAAGAGCTGAGAGCTAGCTGTATCAGGCAATCCTTTATGCGTTTGCCCCAACATTTTCAACGCAAATGGCAGTCCTGCAAAAAAACCTTGACCTGTCAAAGCTAAATCTTCTTTTGCGACCGCTAAATCCTCTGCCACAATCGCATTGTAGAGTGGATTGAGCTGGTCAATTTTTTGCTTTGTCATTTCTAATAATTCTTTGGCAGAAAGATTTCTTGATTTCAATTGCTCCGCCCAATAAGTTGCATCTTTAATTTCAAGCATGATTCTCCTTTAAAAGTTGAGTTTTATATCTTTGCTGACAAACTCATTCTGCCAACATTTTACCATACTTATCAAGCATAATAAAAAATATCCGTTCCAAATTAGGACGGATATTTATATTTATTAAAAATTATCTAATTCTTGATACAAAAGTTTTTGAGCGACTGTTGGATTAGCTTGCCCTTTAGTTGCTTTCATCAATTGACCAACCAAAGCTTTGGCTGCATTTTGTTTCCCACCGCGATAATCGGCCACAGATTGTTCATTCTTAGCAAAGACCTCATGAATGATTGGCAAAAGAAGGTCAGGATCAGAAATTTGGACCAAACCAGCTTTCTTGACAAATTCTTCTGCAGAACCACCATTTTTCGCTAATTCAATAAAGACTTTTTTAGCAATTTTTGAAGAAATTGTTCCATCTGAAATCAAACGAATCATCTCTGTCAGATTTTCTGGGGTCAATCCAATCTCATGAAGTTCTTTTTTCTCGCTATTCAAATATTGAGCGACCTCGCCTTGCAACCAGTTTGAAACCAATTTAGGGTCAGTATCAAATTTAATCGCTTGATCAAAGAAATCTGAAACTTCTTTAGTTGCGGTCAATTGACGCGCATCATAGTCAGATAAGCCCAAATCATTAATATAATGTGCACGTCTTGCAGTTGCTGTCATTGGAAGGCTCTCGCGCATTTGTTCAATCCATTCGTCAGAAATCTCAAAACGAGGAACATCTGGCTCTGGGAAGTAACGATAATCAGACGCCCCTTCTTTGACACGCATCAAAATTGTTTCACCGGTTTTGTCATTAAAACGACGCGTTTCTTGACGGATTTCGCCACCCGCACGCAAAATTTTAGCTTGACGTGCCACTTCAAAGTCCAAAGCTTTTTTGACATTGCTAAAAGAGTTCATATTTTTAACTTCTGTCTTCACACCGAAAGCTTCTTGCCCATAAGGACGAAGCGAAACATTGGCGTCACAACGCATTGAACCTTCTTCCATCTTCACATCAGAAATTCCTGTGTAAAGAATAGCTTCTTTGAGCGCTGTCAAATAAGCATAAGCTTCTTCTGGAGTGCGCATATCAGCTTCTGAAACAATCTCAATCAATGGCACACCTTGACGATTCAAGTCAACATAAGAGTAACCATCTGTTCCGTGAGTATTTTTCCCAGCATCTTCTTCCAAGTGAGCACGCTCAATACGAATCGTTGCTTTATGACCATCTTCAAGTTCAATCTCGATTGAACCATTGTAACCAATTGGCTCATCAAATTGTGAAATTTGGTAAGCTTTGGGATTATCAGGATAGAAATAATTTTTGCGGTCAAAGTGCATTGATTTGTGAATATCCATATTCAAAGCAAGAGCCGCTTTAATCCCGCTATCAATCACACCTTTATTCATGACTGGTAAAACACCAGGAAGTGACCAGTCAATCACATTTGTATTGCTATTAGGGTCGCCACCAAATTTTGTAGAGGCGGGACTGAAAATTTTTGAGTTTGTACTTAACTCAACGTGGACTTCAAGCCCAATTACTGTTTCAAAGTTCATTATTTTCTCCGATACTTTCCATTTTTATTTTCCAAAAATAATCGGTTGTTTTTTGTGGAAATCAGTCGTTGCTTCAAAAGCAGCCGCTACTTGATAAATCGTTTCTTCATCGTAACGTTTACCAATCAATTGCATTCCCACAGGTAGTCCATCGGCAAAACCAGCAGGAATCGAAATTCCTGGAAGACCAGCTAAGTTGACTGGAATAGTCAATAAATCTGCCAAATACATTGAGATTGGGTCATCAACACGTGCTCCTAAATCCCAAGCTGCTGTTGGAGTTGTTGGTCCTAAAATCAAATCATATTTTTCAAAAACTTTAGCAAAATCATTGATGATTAAAGTACGAACTTGTCCTGCTTTTTTGAAATGTTTATCATAAGAACCGGCTGACAGACTGAAAGTTCCCAACATAATTCGACGTTGAACCTCAGGTCCGAATCCTTCAGAACGTGATTTCACATACAAATCTTCAAGGTTTTTGATGTCTTGTGCGCGATAACCATAACGAATTCCATCGAAACGTTGGAGGTTCGAGCTAGCTTCAGAAGAGGCGATAATATAATAAACTGCGACACCATATTTACTATGAGGAAGACTGACTTCTTCAACGATGGCACCTAGTTTTTCTAAATGTTTAGCTGCTGCCAAAATTTGTTCTTTGACTTTTTCATCAATTCCTTCACCAAAATATTCTTTAGGTAAAGCAATTTTCATTCCTTTAATGTCTTGACCAATTTTACTTGTAAAGTCAGGAACCGCAACATTTGATGACGTACTATCATTTTTATCAAAGCCAGAAATGACATTTAAAAGTTGAGCATTTTCTTCAACTGTTGGTGTCAATGGACCGATTTGGTCTAATGATGAAGCAAAAGCAATCAAGCCAAAACGGCTGACACGACCATAAGTTGGTTTTAAACCAACAATTCCATTGAAAGCAGCTGGCTGACGGATTGAGCCACCAGTATCTGAACCGAGTGATAAACGAACCTCACCAGAAGCAACTGAAGCTGCGGAACCTGATGAAGAGCCACCAGGTACTTTTGTTTGGTCCCAGGCGTTTTTGGTTGGCTTAATCGAAGAATTTTCACCAGACCCACCCATGGCGAATTCATCCATGTTGAGTTTACCAATTGTAATTAACCCAGATTGGCTCAATTTATTAGCAACTGTTGCATTATAAGGAGGAATCCAACCACCAAGAATCTTAGAAGCTGCTGTTGTTTCGATACCTTCTGTAACAATATTATCTTTGACACCAATCGAAATTCCATCAGTCACAACATCTGGATTAATTCCACGAGCATCAATTGCTGCGGCTTCTTTCAAAGCTTTTTCTTCTGTGACTTTCAAAAAAGCGTCAATTTGTGGTTCACGTGCTTGAATGTCAGAAAGCGTCGCCTTTGTCAATTCAAGAGCCGAAATTTCTTTATTTACAAGAAGCTCATGTAGTTCTTTGATTGATTTATTATTGTATGACATTAGGCATCTCCTCCATCAGAAAGCATTGCTGGAACTTTGATAAAGCCGTCTTCTTTTTCAGGAACAGCCGCCATGAGTTTTTCACGATCAAGTCCTTTTTCCGCCACATCTTCACGCATAAAGTTGAGGTTATCTGCCACATTCATAGTAAATGGTACACCATCAGTATCGACTTCATCCAACATTTCAACCATATCAATGATTTTTCCGAAAGTGTCGGTGAATGATTTTACTTCATTTTCCGAGAATTCAAGCTTTGACAAAAGTGCCACGTGCTTGACTTGCTCCTCTGTAATTTGACTCATATTTTCAATCTCCATTTTTTAGAGTGTATTCTTGTTAATTATAACAAAATATCAGCATTTTCGCAGTCTGTCAGCAATTTTAAAAGGCTTCTTAACATATTTTTTAATGATTGCTCTTAGCTTAAAATAAAACTTACTGACAGAAGCAATTAAAACACGAGAACCTCCCATCAGCGATAGGAGGTTCTTGTGAAGTCGAAAGCTAAACGCAATCTAGCTGTCCATTTATCTACCTGCAAAAACAAATGATAAAAGAACAAGCGTTAAGCTCTGACTTTTAGAAATTACGTCCAGCAAGTTTATCAAACAAACCAGTATTAAGAACTTTAAGATAAGTTCCTTTCATACCAAGTGAACGTGATTCAATAATACCAGCAGATTCCAGTTTACGTAAAGCATTAACAATCACTGAACGTGTAATACCAATCTTGTCAGCAATGACAGAGGCAATAACATGCCCTTCTTCACCATCAAGTTCTTCAATAATTGCTTTGACAGCTTTCATTTCTGAGTAAGAAAGTGTATTAACAGCCATTGTTGCCATAGTGTCTTTACGGATATTTTCTTCCATTTGTTCAAGTTTAAGGTTTGAGAGTTGTACACCGATTACTGTTGTTGCAAGCTCAACCAAAACAAGATCGTCATCTGTAAATTCACCATCTTCGCGCCACATAATAAATGTTCCAAGACGCATTCCAGAACCATAGATAGGCGCTAAAGTTGTTACACCTTTTGGAAAATCGCTAAGACTTTCTTCTGGGAAAATTGCTAAAGGACGATCAACAGGAACGTTTGCCATTGTATCGTAAATACGTACTGCTGCACGAACGTATTCGTCAGGCAATTTACGATCGTAGAAAAATTGGTCAACGCGATCATTGTTTGTATTGTAAGGCAATGAGTAACCAAGCAACTCGCCCTTCGTATTAATCACGCAGGCGTTGCAATCAATGACGTTTGCCAAGCGTTCAGTCATACTGTTGTATGGCAACTCTTGTTGCAAATCGGTCACTCCATCTTGCAAAATCGCGGTGATTTTACGTGTTTTTTCAAGTAATGTAGCCACTTTGTTCTCCTATTTTTTTATATTCTTGTTTTTATACAAAATTTTTCATAATCAGTATAACATAAAAAAGCATGAAAAACAATAAAAATTGTCAGAAAATTACTCTCAACAAAAAAAGATGTACGAATTATTCATACATCTTTTTCTATTTATTATTTACGATACTGCCATAAAAAGCGTTCCATTTTTTCCTGTATTTCCGCCAGTTCATCTACACGAGGCAGATAGACAATCCGAAAATGATCAGGATCTTTCCAATTGAATCCTCGACCATGAACAAGAAGTATCTTTTCCTGTTTTAAAAAGTCTAAAACAAATTGTTCATCATTATCAATTTTATACATTTCTCTGTCAATTTTAGGGAAAATATAGAAAGCAGCTTGTGGCTTCACGGCAGACAATCCTGGAATATCATTAATGGCTTTATAAATGAATTCTCTTTGTTCATAAACTCGTCCCCCTGGCAAAAGCAGCTTATCAACAGATTGAGTCCCACCAAGTGAGGTTTGCACAACAGACTGAGCTAAAACATTTGAACAAAGTCTCATTGAAGCGAGCATGTTCAAGCCTTCGATATAGCCTTTGACATGCGATTTCTCACCTGACAGAACCATCCAGCCCACACGAAATCCAGCAATACGATGTGACTTAGAAAGTCCATTCATTGTGACCACAAAAAGGTCAGGTGCTAAGCTGGCAATCGGAACATGAACAGCGCCGTCCATGACCAAACGGTCATAAATCTCATCCGAAAAGATAATTAAATTATTTTCTCTAGCCACTTGGACAATTTCAAGTAATAAATCTTTAGAATACAGCGCACCCGTTGGATTATTAGGATTAATTAAAACAATGGCTTTAGTATTACTAGTAATTTTTGAGCGAATATCATCAATATCCGGAAACCATCCAGCTTGTTCATCGCAGAGATAGTGAACCGCTGTTCCCCCAGCTAAGCTGACAGAAGCCGTCCAGAGCGGATAATCAGGCATAGGGATCAAAACCTCATCACCCGTATCCAAAAGGCCTTGCATAGCCATAACGATTAATTCAGAAACACCGTTACCAGTGAAAATGTCATTGATATCCAGATTAGGGAAGCCTTTAAGTTGACAGTATTGCATAATCGCCTTACGAGCCGAGAAAATACCTTTAGAATCTGAATAACCTTCGCTATCCACAGCATGCTGAATCAAATCGCTAATCACTTCGTCTGGGGCAAGAAAACCAAATTCCGCTGGATTTCCTGTATTCAACCGAAGAATTTTTTCACCATTGGCTCGCATACGCTGTGCTTCATCAAGCACTGGACCACGAATATCATAGCTGACATTATCAAGTTTATGCGATTTTTCAAACTTTCTCATAATTGACCTCCGTAAGTGTTATGAAGTTTAGCATTCAAAACTCAGCAGCAGACTTAGTAATTTAGCCTGCTCACGTAATTATAGCACCTTTACTCTTTGGTTTTTCTTTCCTTGTGCTTAACAATTTTTTTATTTCTTTTGATAGACTTGGAAATACTTACCAGAATAATTGCTTACTTTATAATCTTTATCCAAAACTTTTTTCAAACTAGCAGGAACTTCTTGAGCAGCTTGCAAAACAACATACTTATCTGTTAATTTTCCAACTTTCAAATCATAGTTTTGTGTAAATTTAACTGGATAATTTGCTGGTACATTGTCCAAAGTCGAAATTGTTTTTGTTAAATTATTAATATTTTTACCGTCTGAAACCACATAAACTCGGTCAGAACTTTTAGCATTAGCTTGAATGTATTGTGCAACATTTTGCTCTTCTGAAGCAATTGTCCGATTCATAAAATGGTAGCTAATTGGAGTGAAAATAACGAAAAGAATTGCTAGAATAGGGGCAAATAAGCGATTTTGTAAATACTTCAGAAGGATTTGATCACTATCTTTAAGACTCAGCCCAGCAAAGACCACTGTAAATGGTAGAACTGCTAAAAGATTAGAACTATCAAAAGTTTGCGCAAAAACAACTATTGTTGTTACGCCAACAATCCCAATGAGTAGCATCACATACCAAATTCTGGCTGATCCACCTTTTTTTAATTGCACAAGTCCTTGGACAAATCCTGCAACAATCCCAAAGATAAGAGTTAGTACTAGTGCCTTCGCTAAGGTGACTAATAAATCTCCGCTCGGTCCAAAATGAGTAAATGGAATTAAAACAGATTGTTCAATAGAAGTATAGACGGTTTGTGCTTCAAGAGAGTAGTAGGCCACCGAGTAACCAACTAACAAAACTCCCAAAATTGAAGCAAGCATTTGATAAAAACCATGCCCAATTCTGCGAATGCTAATATTATAAATCACCAAGGCCAAAGCTGACAAACTGAAGAAAATAGACATCACTGGAGAAATGACCAGAGCAAAAGCCGCGGCCATTCCAAATCGGATAAATCCTCTATCCGTTGAGGAATCTTGGAAATATTGACTCAAAAATTGAGCGCCCCAAAGAGCAAAAGGAAGAGCAAAGAGTGTTGGACTATCGCCTCCTCTAGCTAAACCAGCAATAATAACCAATATAAGTACCGATACAGTCAATGATGCCGTGTGATTTCTAGTTTGTTGACTTATCAAACGATAAGTTAAAATTCCGCTGATTAATAAGGCGATAATTTCAAAAAGCCAAAGAAGCCAAGTGCTTCCACCGGTATTACCTAACCAGTTGATGAGATAAAAAATTGAGCCACCAGTTCCATAAAAATCATTGTAAGGAACTAAACCATGATGCATTGCAAACCCAGAATAGAGATTTTGTGACTGACTAGCTGTCGCAACAGGTTTCCACAAAGGAAAAGCATAAAAACTTAGTGCCAAAAGAATTGATAATCCTGTCAGTAATCCATAGGTTGCTAAGGGGATTCTGAGCGTTTTTCCATGTGTCAATTTTTGTCTTGAAGTTCGTTCGGCTGTTTGATCTTCTGTTTCTTCTAAATGTTTAATCGCTTGATTTGCTGCCGCTTCCACGACATCAGAATCTTTTTTTGCCCGACGAGAGCTTCTACGCTCATGACGCGATGAGCACGATCCATATTCATTTGACATGACGTCCTCCGATGTTTCCTTAGCGGAAATCTTTTTTTATAAACAAAATGCTTGTTTTAAATACACAGTAGTAAAAGAATTATATCAAATTTTTTAAAAACACTCAATAAAATTAAAAATGATTATAAAATTATAATCAAAAAAATTACTGACGAAACTGTCAGTAATTCTATAATTATCATCATTTAAAAAGCTGCTTAATTTTTCATTTTACCAAGTACCCAAAGGACTAGGGCGACTATGACAATGAAAAACCAAAAATGTGGATTAAACAAAAGTAAGATTCCTAAAACCATCAAACGAATGACCAACAAGATGAGTAAAATCGGGAAAATATAGCGTAAAAAGACCCTTAAGGCTATGACCCCCAAAAATACCAACAATATTGACAAAAGCGCTCCAAGTACGATTATTCCTGACAAAATTCCTAAAAACATATTCACTCCTTTTAGTAGTAACGACTACGGCTGGCTCTTACAAGCCATACTATGAAAGCAATCACAAGTAATGTACCCCAGAAATGAGGGCTAAACAAAAGCATTAAACCACCGAACAAAAATTTTAAAATCATTAAGATAATCAATGCTGGTAAAACAAATTTAAAGAAACCCTTTATCAAAAGTAACATGACTAAAATTAACATGACTAATAAAAACATTCTTTTTCCTCCAGTAATTAACAACCTCTTATTATATTTGTGAAGCTGTCTTTCTATTCTCATTATAGCAAGAAAAAAAGCCTTAATTCTCAGTCTTTTGACTGATTTTTCAGGCTTTCTGTTATTGAATTAAGAATTAATTTTACTGACAGAACTGTCAGTAATTATTTAAGGTTTGACTGTATTGACTGCAGTCCCGTCAGCATAATTAATTTTAGCATTAGGAGCGACATTATCAAGAACAACAACAGTTGCTCCACCATTCCCAGACTTTTCACGTCCCCCGCCAAGTTTAATCGGCAAGCTTTGACCGTTTTTATCTATTCCAACGTAAGCCAATCGAATTTGGCGTGGCAAGAGCTCATTTCCTTTGTAAAGTGGAGTGACTTGATAATCCAAATAATAGTTAGGATGATTAGCAAGCCAGCTGTCTAACCGATTTTCATAATAAAGCATGCTGGCAGTATTTCCATCATTCGTTCCCGTGAAATTTCCACCGTTAAACCAAGCAGTTTCCGGAACTAAATTTCTTGCTTCATCATTTAAACCAGAAAATTGATAACCAACCAAATGTCCACGCGCCATCAACCACATTTTACCAATCGAACCATTGGGTTTCTTGTAATAGAAATTATAATTATGCCAGCCAACAGGATTATAAGTTAAAGGTTCCCGTTTTACTTTAGGTTCTTGCGAATCTTTAAGTTGAATGTGCGCATCAACTGCACGCCTTAAAGCATCAGTATTTGCCATGACCATTTGTTTTTGGTTTTTAAAAGGCAAAGGAGCTTGCTTAACTGATGTTGCCAAGGCTTTTGTGGAAACTTGACTACTACTAGTAGATGAATCATTTCCTTGCCCTAAATGTAAACGTCCAGAACCAAAATATCCCACAGCTAGTGCAATAATAACTGCAACCACGCTTGTTATTGTTTTTAATTGTTTCTTATTCATAGCTTAATTATAGCAAAAAAATTAAAAAGATTTTGTAATTCTAAAAAAGTTTGAACCTCCCTATAAAAAGGCTAAAATAAGGCACCAATTCCTTCAATATTGTATAATAGACTCAAAGACAAGAGGAGGAAATCTGATGTACGAATTTGAAAATCCAGAACAAGAGGTCCTGTTTGATTACCTCAAAAAAGCTAAAACGATTGCCGTTGTAGGAATTAGTGATAAAACAGACCGCTCATCTTATTTAATCGCTCAAGGATTACAAAAAAATGGGTACCGTGTCATTCCAGTTAATCCCAGACTTGCAGGAACTGAATTGTTAGGTGAAAAAGTATTTTCTACTATCAAAGATATTCCTTTTCACATTGATATTGTCGATATTTTTCGTCGAAGTGAATTTTTGGCAGATGTGGCCCGCGATTTTATTGAGACAGACGCCGACGTATTTTGGGCTCAATTGGGCCTTCAATCTCAAGAAGCTGAACAAATTCTCCGAACTGCTGGAAAAAGCAAAATCGTGATGAATCGCTGTATTAAAATCGAATATGCTTATTCAGGATTAGGAAGAAAATAAAATAAAAAAATGTGGTCTTGTATCATTAAGTTTCCCTGTCAACATTTTATTTGATTTTTTTGATACAATAATAAAGTTGAATTACGCAAACACAAAACTCTCGTCTAAAAAGCGGGAGTTTTATCTGTTTTTTAGGCGGATGTTTACGCATTCATAAGTTTTTCTCAAAGAAAGGAACTTTATGAAAGAAAAACTTTGGACAACAACTTTCGTTGTTAATATGTTACTTAATTTTATTTTTTATCTTGTTTTTTATCTCCCTACCGTTGTCATCGGGACAATGGCCATGGATCGTTATCATGCCTCTGCTAGTATTGCTGGTATTTTATCTGGTATTTTTATTGTCGGCGGATTTATCGCAAGGCTTTGGGCTGGAAATAATATGAAGCGCCTTGGTGCTAAAAAGCTTCTATATATCGGAACCTTAATTTATTTCTTACTAACCTTTGTCTACTTTATCGTTCATAGTGTTGCTCTCTTGCTCATTCTCCGTCTAGTACACGGTGTTGGTTTTGGTATCGCTGCAACAGCTTCTGGTACTCTAGCAGGAGCTATCGTGCCTTCTTCTCGTCGTGGTGAAGGAATTGGGTATTATGCCCTGTCTGTGACACTCTCGTCAGCAGTCGGGCCATTTTTATCAATGTTCCTTTATCGAACTTCTGGCTTTTACTCTTTGATCTGGCTTTCCGCTTTATTATTATTCCTTGCACTGATTGGTATTTTCTTCTTACGCGTAAACGAAAAACCTACTGACAGTTCTGCAATTACAGAAAATCATAAAAAATTTGCTTGGTCAAATTATTTTGAAAAAGAAGCTTTACCCATTTCCCTAATTGCTTTTCTCATCGGAATTTCGTATTCAAGTATTCTGTCATTTATGGATGCCTACGCTCTTAATATCCATCTCTCAGAAGCTGCTTCATTCTTCTTTTTAGTCTATGCGATTACTGTTCTTTTATCACGTCCAATCACTGGTCGTATCTTTGATGGATTTGGGGATAACTTTGTCATGTATCCCACCTATCTCTTTTTCGCTTTAGGACTTTTATTAATTGGATTAGCTCAATCAGGTTGGATGCTCCTTATCGCCGCAATCTTCATTGGTTTAGGCTATGGTTCTTTCTCTCCTTTTGGACAAGCGATTGCCATTCGTAACTCTGAAGCACACCGTCTAGGAGTAACTACTTCTACCTTCTTTGGTTTTATGGATATGGGTGTTGGTTTTGGACCCTTTATTTTAGGAATGTTTATGCCCTTATTAGGTTATCGTAATCTCTATTTTGCATCAGCAATTCTTGCGCTTCTAATTGCTGTCATTTATCATTTTGTCCACGGACGTCACGTTAAAACTGAAAATTAATTTACTGACAGGCTGTCAGTAAATAAAAAAGCTGTCAATTTACTGACAGCTTTTTTATTTACGAATATTTTCATAATAAGCAATTGAAGCCATATTGAGGTAAGGAGTTGTCCAAAATCCTGCTAATCCCCCAGAAATACCATAAAGGACATACCACCAAAAGAAACTAAATTTGAAAATGAAATAATCTCCACGTAGTCCCTTCATCATGGTCGCTGATTCGCTCAATACATTCATCACACCACTATAACGATCTTCTTCTAGCTGATCAAACAAAACGTAAGTTGACTGTGACCAACCAAGTGCCAAATAAATGCCAAATGCCCAACCAATGATTGGAATAAACATTAAAATAACAAAAATGATTCCTTTAACAATATTCAATAGAATTATTTTTCCAGCCGATCCATCATAAAATGGTCCAAAAACATTTTTGAATTGCGGATTATTACGCTCACCACGGAAAATTTTAATATAGTTAAAGATTGCTCCCACTGTCACCACTGAAACAAACAAAGCGACCACAATCATCAAAATTACAATAAGCAATGTCGCAAAACTAACTGCCATCCAGACACTACTCGATACATTATCAAAAGAACCATTGTAGTCCATTGATTGTTTCATACCATTTCCGCCACCTAGTATTCCCATGATTATTGGAATAATAAAAAGTAACATTTTCGAGCCGAAATTATCACGTAAGGCTCCCTTGGCTTGATTTTTCAATTCCCATCTTGACATAAAACACCTCCCAATCATTTATCCTACATTTACTCCATTGTACCAATAAATACGCAAAATCTCTAAGACTTTCGACTGATTTTTTAAAATCGTCTATAAAATCCATTTAATTTTTGTTATACTTATAAGTGCTTGCTTTTTAAGCCACAAGAAAGCTCAACTCGAAAATTAAAAAAAACAAGTAAATTAAAGGAATTTTATGACAGAACACGCAATAAAATACAGATTAATAAAAAAAGAAAAACACACTGGAGCAAGATTGGGAGAAATCATTACCCCTCACGGTACCTTCCCAACTCCAATGTTCATGCCAGTCGGTACCCAAGCCACTGTAAAAACAATGAACCCAGAAGAACTCAAAACTCTCGGCTCTGGAATCATTCTCTCAAATACCTACCACCTTTGGCTACGCCCTGGTGACGAACTTGTTGCTGAAGCTGGTGGTCTTCACAAATTCATGAATTGGGACCAACCCATCCTAACAGATAGTGGTGGTTTCCAAGTTTATAGTCTTGTTCAAAATAAGAAAAATATTACAGAAGAAGGCGTTAAATTTAAAAGCCATTTAGATGGACGTGAACTTTTCCTCAATCCAGAAAAAGCAATTAGTATCCAAAACAATCTTGGTTCAGATATCATGATGTCCTTTGATGAATGCCCACCTTTTTACCAACCTTACGATTACGTTAAAGCCTCTGTTGAACGAACTTCACGATGGGCTGAACGTGGGCTCAATGCTCACCGCCGTCCAAATGACCAAGGACTGTTTGGAATTGTTCAGGGAGCTGGCTTTGAAGATTTACGTCGTCAATCAGCTAGCGATTTAACTTCTATGGATTTCGCTGGTTATTCGATCGGTGGCCTTGCCGTTGGTGAATCACATAAAGAAATGAACGCTGTTCTTGACTTTACAACACCAATGCTTCCTGAAGATAAACCACGCTATCTAATGGGTGTTGGTGCTCCAGATAGCTTGATTGATGGAGTTATACGCGGGGTGGACATGTTTGACTGTGTTCTTCCTACACGAATCGCTCGTAACGGAACACTAATGACACATTTTGGTCGAGTAAATATTCGAAATGCTAAATATGAGCATGATTTCACTCCACTTGACCCAATGTGTGATTGCTACACTTGTACCAACTACACACGCGCCTATCTACGTCATTTAATTAAAGCCGATGAAACCTTTGGTTTACGCCTTTGCTCATACCATAATCTTCATTTCCTAGTAAACCTCATGAAAGATGTTCGCCAAGCAATCATGGACGATAACCTTCTAGAATTCCGTGAAGATTTTTGTGAACGTTATGGCTACAATCAACCCAATGCCAAAGATTTTTAGTTCTTGAAAAAGCAATTAAAAAGTTGTATTATAATAAAAGTGGAGAACCACTTTTATTTTGTGCCGACTTAGCTCAGTCGGTAGAGCACTTCACTCGTAACGAAGGGGTCGTAGGTTCGATTCCTATAGTCGGCACTAATTCAAAATCCTTGTCTATCGATAAGGATTTTTCTTTTAAAACATTATCCCATTCCACTTTTTCCTAAAATTATCTCTTAATCTATAAAATAAAAAACTACTGAATTATTAGTTCAGTAGTTTTTTATTTGTCCTAAGCTCAATAAACAATCAATCTTCTTTTATTCTTGATAATATCCATTTTTGACAAAGAAGATACATTTCAATTTTTTGCTTATTTGTAAGAGAAACAAATGTGTTTTCAATGCTTTCCACATTTTCAAAAGGAACTTTTCCAATCAAATAATCGGGCAGAACTTTAAAATAGTTTGCTAACTCCATCAATCTTATTCCAGAAGGCACTCCACCATTTTTATAATTTGCAAGAGCATTTCTAGTATAGCCTAATTCTCTCTCAATTTGATTAAATGACTTACCAGATTCATGAGTCAAAGCTTTCAAACGTAGATAAAATATATTTTCCATTTTTCTTATCCATCAATACACTGTTACTTGTGTACTCTTTCCCTAGTATCCCTTGAATGTTTACTTCATCATAAATGCCAGCCCAAAATATTTTCATCATTGTTCTATTTTCTATGGAGCGCTTGTCAAAGTCCATGATAAAGTCCCTTTAAACTCAGAATTTACTTTCTGAAAACTTGAAGGAACTTTTAAGGCAAAGAGACTCGGCGAAGCCTTATCAATTACTACGGTATCTCCTACTTCCCCTGCAGATTTAGAATGGACGACTTGTGGATTATTAGTGAGCACTTTCCCATCGTATGAAAGATAATTCATAAACGATATGCCTCCTGACACCGGAGTATCCACACCATTATTTATAACTTCTTGAATTGGAGAACTTTGAGAAACACTGACAGTCCAAGATGTTGCTAGATTTGGCGCTCTGGTATCTGAAACTACAACAGAATTATCTAACATTCCTTGGTAAGATTTATCAACAGGCACTACAGGATTTTTCCCAAAATCAATTTGTGATGGTACTGAACTAAAGCCAATACTTCCACTGTATATCAGATTTACTTGATAAACATTATTTTTGGAAAATGCTACTCCCCCAGCTCCTGTGACAGCACTTGATAATCCTGAGTTAACATAACTTACGAGATTAGGGTCCAAAAAGTCTTTAACTGACCATCCAGCAGCATTATTAGTTATCCAATCATTTAGCCACTTTTGTGCTTTATCAATCGATGGTCCATCAATAGGAGCACCCGTCAACAATGTAGCTATTGTGTAAGGTTGAGGTGCTGTTGGAGCACCAGAACCTGAATTTTGATCAACATTAACTTTCAATGTAACATCTTGTTCTAATGCTTTCAAAGTTATAACAAAGTTATTTGGACCAACAATAAATTTAGGATTAGCCGCTTGTGCTGCTTGAAGAGCAGTCATTCCCGGAGTAGTACTATCCGTATAGGTTTTACCGTCAGGAGCAACGACTTTGTCAATTCCATAGCCAGTCGGAATATCTGGACTTAATTTGATTGTTTCTCCAACAAGACCAGAAATTGCAGTAGTCGCAGGTAAAGTAGCTTGAAGTTTGCCTACAACTCCATTTTGTCCCGGAACATTTGAAGCCCAATTATAACTTATCGTCCCATTTTGTGTTACAGCCGAGATCGTTACTTTAAAATTATTTGATCCAGGAACAAAGTGATTGTTAGCTTGCAAAGCTTCCGCAATCGAAGAGTAAGTTACATTATTTGGACCTACAACGCTTGAGACCACATAACCAGCAGAAATGTTTGGCATTACAAAATTCAAATCAGAACCAGTTAATCCAGATAATTGAATATCATTTGGTAACGTTGGAGCTCCTGCTGGAACATTTGACTTATAAGCAAAATTTACTGTTCCCGTTTGGTTAACAGCTGATAACATGATTTGATACTGATTTTTTGAAACTGTTGCATCAAAAGTTGGATTGCCTGCTAAAAATGATTTAATCGTTGAATCTGTTGTACTCCCTGTTGAGCTTCCACCAGCTGAATTAGTGATTTTAGAAATATAGTATCCAGCAGGTACTTGAGCCGCTAAATTCTTTTGAAAATTAGGAGAAGCAGCCACGATAGTCTGATCAGTAACCCCAGAGACTGAATATAAAGGCGGTACTGTCGGAGTTCTTTGAGCCGCCGGATCATAATTAAATGTAAAGCCTGCACTTTGTGCTAGAGGTGTGTAAGAAACATTAATCTGATTAGGATTTGCTGTTCCCACTGGGAAATTCTGTACAGTAACCGCCGGAGTGAATGATTTAAAGTTATATCCCGTTGGTGCTACTGGTACAAAATAATCGTAGTTATCTGACGTCTGTACTGTATTTCCTTGAGCTACAACTCCAATTTTATCACCTACGTTTGCCGTGATAGTAGAGTTCTTCCAAGCGGTACCTTTTGGTGCTAATTGGCTCCCAGTTAAACTATTGAGATAGTTAACATTGACTGGCTGAACTCCTTTTCCTGCCGTAACTTCATTAACTGTCACAGACATCTGTGAGTAGTTCCCACCAGTTGCGGCCATAAAACCAATTGACATGCTCTTTTGAACTGTAATATCCGCTGAGCTAACGTAGTTAGTCCCCCCATTTCTAGATAGATAACTAATTGTTCCAGTTACTGTTCCATCTGAATTTAAGACAGGATTACTCCATTCCATGATAAAAAGATTTGTAGAATTATTATTTGCTGTATAATCAGAGCTGGCACTAAGTATTTTTGCTCCCGGACCATTACCTTGAGCAATTACCGTTGCAGTATTGTAGTCACTTCCGACAATAATTGATGTCTTTTTATAAGAATAATTATTTCCTATAAAGTAAGTGCCCGAACCTAGATTACCTACTCCTAAGTTCCCACCAGTTGCTCCTCCCGAGAGCTGAGATGAAGACAGGTTAGTAAGTAAAATACCATTTGCATCTCCCAGAATTTTCCCAGAACCAAAAAGGCCTTTTGAGTTAGCAAGGGTTGTCCCAACAATTCTGATTGACTGAGTCATGTCAACAGCGCCATTAAAAGGAAGCCAAGAACCTGTATTTGCTTGATTGGTTCCGAAGTCATAAGTTGACGAAGAACTCCAACCCGCACCACTGGTATTCTTTCCGACTGGAGTATAATTGTTAGCTGTCTGAAAATCTTTTAAGCCCCAAGTGTGATTCCCTGTATCAACGGCCCCGCCAGGGGCTAAAGTTGTGGATGCATTGGTTGCTGATACTATCAACTGACCTTGAAGGGCTAAACTTGGCAACAAGGTACTTACCAAAAGCAAAGCACTTGCGCCAATTTTTGTAGATTTTTTAAGTAAGTTTTTTATTTTTCCCATTGTTGTTTTCACTTTCGTTAACTGTACCGTTAAAATTATACTGTACCTTTAAAATTATAAAAAAGTTGTTTCTTCATATAAGAAGAGACAACTTTTTTATTCCTAATTAAGGCGCAGTTGTCAAATCCCATTGGAGAGTTGCTGTGTAGTTACCTGCCACGGCTGATCCTGAAGGAACGCTGAGAGAGATTGGACCTCCTGCTTCGTTACCTTGATAATCTGCAGCTTTACCATAGCTTGTCAAATATTGTCCAACTGTTCCATCTGTTGACATTACTTCTTGAGCAGTCCCAGGAGTCAATGTGTAACTAGCAGTACTTTTTGGAACATATGAACCTGAAGCATCAGCATTCACTCCAGCTCCAGAAGAAAAGCTCAAGGCTGCGCCTGTAAGACCTTTTGAACCATTTGTAAATTGAGCCAATTGAGTTACTGTTAATGTAGTTCCATTCCCAGTACCCAAACCACGAAGATCGTGCATTTGTACAAATGCTCCAACCGGTTTAGAAAATGCTTTTGAGTCTGCACTTGCATAGTAAGTAGCTTGTGAGGCTGAAATTTCATGCGTACCAAAATCCAAATCAGATGCATAGTCAATTGCAAGAGCCCCCGCAGTACCTCCAGGTCCAGGTTCTCCTGGAACTTCTGGGTTTGTAACATCAGGTGGTGTTGTTGTATTTGCTGTGAACCCAATTGTTCCTGTTGAAGTCCATTGTTCAGCCTTAACTGAATCAGCTGATGCTGTTGAAATTGCTGTGGCTCCTACTACGAGAAGGGCAAGTGTTGCTGCAGAAAGCGAAAGTGCTTTTTTCATATTAATTTCTCCTATGATTTTTTGAAATATATAATTAAATTATTTTAATTATCATGTTAAATTGTATCGGACTGATTTATTTCTTTTAATATAAATCAATCCAATAATAAGGTTAATCAATCCCACTCCTATCCACTCTATGGCTAATGAACTTTTCGCCCCTGTTTTAGGGAGCTCTTTATTCTTAGAATCGATTTGTGGATTTTTTGGGGAATTGATATCTGGCTTCTCTTTGGAAGGGAAGCTACCAGTAAAGCCAACTGTTGCCTGAGTCATGTTTGCCGCTCTTTCTTGAGCAAAGACAGAAAAGGGATAGGCAATCACTATCAAGAATCCCATAGAGATCAAAAAAGTTTTTATTACTTTATTCAAAGTTTTCTTTTCCTTTATTGGTGACTATCTTTGTTTCGTTTGCGGCTAAAGATGAGGAAGATTAATAACAGAATTATAAGGATAAGCGCAATTCCAATGATCATCAGCCAATTGATTGGTTCTTTATAATGAACCGTTGGGTCACTCTGATTAAGTTTTTGGGCTTTTTCTTCTGCAATTTCAAACTCTTTTTCAAATTCCCATTTATACTCATACTTTACAGCTTTACCATCAACTGTACTTTCGTAAGTTCCGTTCGTATTTTTCACACCATAAACTGTCATTGTTAGATGATACTTTCCAGGTTCCAAGGCTTTAGAAGTTTGATCTTTCATATTTCCTTGAATAGATACTGGAATCGCAAAGTTAAAGTTAGAATTTGGAGCCATTTTCATATCAGAATTTTCAAAGCTATATTTTATTTCTGGATTATTTACGTTTTTTACTGTCGCCTTCGCATTCATATCTTGAAGGTAGGTTGGTGACATGTTTTGTAAATTTGCTGTAAATACATTTCTAGAATTTACTTGTGTAGCTTTGGCATCGTTCATTTTAAGTTGAGGAGAAACTTTCTGAGTATCTTGTTGGATAACAAGTGCAATCACATAACGATATTCATTTGTTATCGATACACCTTTTGATGTACTTTCTTGATTTTTCGATTTCTTTTCTTTGAAAGCAAATCCTCCAGCCAAGACTCCACTGTTTGCTCCTTGAGGCATTTTAATTTTCGCAGTCACAGTCACCTGTGAATGAGCGGAAATTGTTATTTCTTTTTTAGGAATTTCAACATAATCTTCAATATTATATTGAAGAGAACTATCCTTGGTTTTTCCAGCTGAATCATAAATAGCAAGGCCATTATCATTCGTAGTCGAACGTGAGAAGGACATATCTACTGTTATAGACTTTGAAGTCGTATTATTCAGATTAAATGTCAGATTTTGTTCTGCTTCTGGATTCATCAATAAGTTAAAATAACCTAAACTCTTGTCAATTTGATTCTCTGGTGTTACTGGATTTACATTAAAATTAGAGGATGAAGCATATATATTTTTACTACAGTAGCATAAGCTAAAGACAAGTACTAAGACGAGGCCTATTTTCCCTAAAATATTATATACTGAGTTCTTTTTTTCAATCATTTTGTTTCCATTCTTGACAAATTTTATTTAGTTGCTCCTTTTGTTCCGAAGTGATAGATTGAAAAGAATCATTCACTAAATCTAGGATTTTGTTGTCTTCTAAACCAAAGAAAAATTTTCACCTATCAGAAAAATTTTCTTAATTGGAAAATGTCTCTTACTGATTACTTAATTTTTTAAACTTTCTTTGGCTCTTAGTTACATTTTCTTTTGCTTTAAAATCTTTTTTTTTCTTAAAAGCACCTCCTAAATTTCCAAATTTAATCATATCTTCAAAATATAAAATGATTCTTTTTTTCATAGTTAACTCCGCCATCCCATACTTTTAATGAGCTTAACAAAGCATCGTTTTCTCATTTTTTTACCGCTAGTATCCGAAAAATTAGTGTTTTTCGGATATATGTTTTTAGTGTACATAACTAAAAAAATAGAAGAATTTTGTACTTCTTCATCTAAGTTTTTGACCTTCTAGTAGTCAAATTTAAGGGATAAAATTATAAACTCTTAAAAATAATTTAACTATTTTTTAGAAAGCAATTAGTAATAAAAAAATTACCTCGCTAAATTTACATTTTCTCAGTTGATCGGAATAAGCGAACGTAGTTTCTTGTTTTCAAAAAGATAACTAAAACCAACAATACAGAAACATCTAGGCACCGTTAGAACAGGAAAAAGTGAAAAACAAATGTATTTTGTTTGATAATATTAATTTTATTAGTTGAAATGTAATTTCAGAGTAAATTTCCAGTCTGCTAAATTTGATTTTAAAGAGAGTTGTGTTATAATATTACTATAATTATATTTTTGTAATATTTTGCTCAGAAAATTTCACTCATATATCCGAAAAACACTAATTTTTCGGATATACGTTGTTATAAAATTCAACTTATTTGTAAAACAAAACATCACCAAGCTTCATATTGGTGATGTTTTGTTTTACAATCTTTTGTTTTATATTTTTTTGATAACGTTAAGGTTAAAAAATAGATTGTGCTCTTTTTCACTTTAACCGCCTGTTTGTTAGCGTGCTCATTTCAAATTATGTATTACTATTCTATGGTAATCTAAATATTCTTTGATATCTTTGATTCTTGCCAGTTTGCACCGAGCCTTTTATTTCTTATAAAAATTAAAAACCGCAATTACTCATTTCTAAAAAATGACTTTTGTTTTTAATTTGTTACTTTTAGTGCTTAGAAAGCTTTTTTATCTTCTATTAATTTATATTTTTAGTCTCTTCGTTGGCATTTTTTTGCTCATAACTGAGAAAGTATTGGCCATGAATTTGATTTATAAAATTTTCTAATCATTATTCGATTTTTTCTAAAAAAAAAAATAAAAGCATGAGTATAAATCATGCTTTTATTTGTCTTCTTTTCTTATTTGTTTTTCAGTTTTTGTCGTTTAAAAGTTACATAAATTCCAAAAATAAATATCGCCAGCCCACTAATAGGGAGGAATCTATTTTCTTGTTCTCCCGTTTTTGGTAATTCTGATTTTTGGCGAGGTATTATAAGTTTTCTATTAACAAATTTGCCAACTTTAACCATTTCTGGTTTATTTTCTGATTCATTAACAATTTCAAATGTTTTAGTCTCTTGGCTTAATTGATAACCAGTAGGAGCTTTTTCTTCTACAAAAGCATACTTACCTGGTTTTAAATTATTTGCCTTGATTATTCCATCTGAGTTAGATTTTAGTCCTTTTAAAACAACTTCATTTTTACTTGTATCAACAACTTTAAAGACTGCACCTGAAAGTTTTTCTCCAGATTCGCTCACCTTGACTAATTCGGCGGATCCTTGATAGTTAATAAAATTATCTGAAGCCATGACCACTTTTGGTTTATTCTTTTCTTCATCTGAGATCGTAAAGTCAGCTTTCGCTGTGTTTAGAATATAACCTGCGGGAGCCTGAGTCTCAATGAATGAGTAATTTGCCGGTACTAAATCATCAATCTTGACTTTACCATCTTTATCAGAGGTCAAGCCTTCTTTTATCATTTCTCCAGATTCATTGACAACTTTGAAGACTGCACCTGATAAAGGTTGGCCTTCACTGTCATGTTTGATTAATTCGGCGGATCCTTGGTAGTTAACAAAGTTATCAGAGGCAGTCACTACTTTTGGTTGACCTTCTTCTTTGTCAGAAATAGTGAAATCAACCTTTTCAGTATTCAAGATATAGCCAGTTGGGGCTTGCGTTTCGATGAATGAGTAGTCACCTGGCGCCAAACCATCAATTGCTACTTTACCAACTTTATCGGATGTCAGTCCTTCTTTAATCACTTTTCCAGATTCATTGACAACTTTGAAGATTGCGCCCGATAGAGGTTGACCCTTGCTATCGTGCTTGATTAATTCGGCGGATCCTTGGTAGTTAACAAAGTTATCAGAAGCCATGACAAGCTGTGGTTTTTCTTCTGATTCAGCAGAAATTGTGAAGTGAACAGGGTCTGTGTTTAATACATAACCTGTTGGAGCTTGAACTTCGATGAATGAGTAGTCACCTGGCGCTAGGCCGTTAGCAATTACTTTACCGTCTTTATCGGATGTTAAATTCGTTTGAATTGTTTTGCCTGATTTATCAACAACCTTGAAGATTGCACCTGATAATGGTTGACCTTTACTATCATGTTTGATTAATTCAGCTGAGCCTTGATAGTTAATAAAGTTGTCAGAAGCCATCACAATTTGCGGTTGGCCTTCTGCTTGATCAGCAACCGTGAAGTGAACTGGGTCTGTATTTAATACATAACCTGTTGGAGCTTGAACTTCGATAAATGAGTAGTCACCTGGCGCTAAGCCGTCAACTATTACTTTACCATCTTTATCAGATGTTAAATTCGTTTGAATTGTCTTGCCTGATTTATCAACTACCTTGAAGATTGCACCTGATAATGGTTGACCTTTACTGTCATGTTTGATTAATTCAGCTGAGCCTTGATAATTCACTTTTTCCAAGTTAACATCTGAAATTATTCCCTCTTCATTTGCTTTGAGTTCAAATTCAATTGGAGTTGGGTCTAAGATATAACCTGCTGGAGCTTTCGTTTCTACAAGTAAGTACTTGCCAGATACTAATTTTTCAATGGTAACATTTCCTGAACTATCAGAAGTAAGTTGTCCATAACCCGCAACAGTTTGACCTGAGTCATCTAAGAGTTTAAATTCTGCTCCTTGAAGTGGATTTTTTACTTCTTCTCCATTTTCAATGGTCATTCCTACTTTTTTAAGTACTACTTTTGTTGGTTCGTTCTCGACTTCTTGGATAGGAAAGTTAGCTGTTTCACCATCTTCAGCGACAGTTACTTTTTTACCTTTAACCAATTCTTCATCAAGTGTGTATCCTGCTGGAGCTTTTGTTTCAATAAGAAGATAATCACCGACACGTAAGTGTCCCAGTTTCAAATCACCATTTTGGTCGGTATCTCCTTCACGGATTAATTTATCTTTTTTACCTTCATCATTAATTGACCAAAGTTGGAGATGCGCATTTGCTAGTTTTTCTTTATCAGGACCAACTTTTTCAAAAGTAACTGACCCTTCTGAACCCTCTGCTGTCCCGTCATGATTGATTACAGGCACATCTACTTCAACATCTTTCTCAATCGTTGTTTCGTTGTCTCCACTGATATGAGCTTGATTACTTACGGTATCATTAGTTTTATCAGTAGTAATTAATGCCCGATATTCCACCATGTAGGCTGTGTTAATTTCAGCTAAGAAATCAACCGTAATTACTTGCGCTCCGGTGATGTTATCTGTAGTAATATCAACAGTATAGTCAACTCCTTGTTTGAGCACAGTGTTTTTATCTTCGGTTATATTTCCTGATTTATCAATTGTCGTTCCGTAAACAACGACATCTTCTGGAACAACATATTGATTTGAAGAAGGATTATCAACAACTTCAACGTCTTTCAAAGTTGATTGTGAAGCATTGACGGTAAGAGTCCAATCCACATAATCAGAATCTGAACTTGATTGTTCACCAGATTTTGAAACAAATTCACCCTCATGAGCCGCCGTGACGCTGGCAGTTAAATCATGAGAAATGTCATTATTAGTAAATGTAGCTGTATTTTTATATTCTTTTTGGTTGATGAGTTCACCAGCCAAACTGGTTTCAAAGATTAACACATAAGCTTTGGTACTCTTGTCAGGAAGGTTAACCTTAATATCATTTTTACCTTCGGTCACTTTAATTCCTGATGTTGAAGTAACATCAGCACCTAAAGTATAAGTCCCATCACTATTAATCGTGGCTTCATAAACTTTAGCACTTCCAGAAACATATTTTTGATCCGCTGAAATTGGGTCTACTATTGAAGCATCATTTAATTCTTGTTGATCAAAATTAGTAGCAACTGTCCATGTAATCTTTTTAGTCGTTGCATTATAGTCACCAGATTTTTGTCCATTGTATTGGAATGGTGGAAGAGGTTCAACATCTTTATGATCAGTATTTGTATGATCTCCACCTTTTTGATCATTCCAAGTCATAGAAGCATCATTTTTAAATTTGATGTCTCCTTCATGACCACTTCCATTATCAATCGCACTAGTATCAAATTTTGTCTTGTATTTAATCTGATATTTATGGTCAGTTCCTTCTTTTAAAGGAGAATTAAAGGAAACTTGGAATCCTGTTGCAGTTTTTACTAGTGTATATTCTGTCGGTAATAGAACACGATTTCCCTCATTTTTATCAATAATTTGGAAACTATCTTCTATAAATGTAAGGCCTTGAGACATTGTGTCTTCTAGCGACCAATTTTCCATCAAATAGCCTGCACTATTGATATCTATTTTCCAAGGAATTTCATCTTTGCTGTAGTCAATATCACCATCAACATTTTTTACTAATCCTTCTTGAGTTGCATTTCCTGTTGACCCATCTTTGTCCCCAGTATCTGTCTCTACTGAGTTCTCAATTGGCACATTTTCATCTACAATATCTTTAACCTTTGTTTGATATTCTGCTTTTACTGCATAATCGATATCTTTAAGAAATACAATTTTAAATTTTTGCGGGTCATTGGGGTCTGGAACGAGCTTATAATCTTCGCCCTCTTTTAATTCAGCCCCTTTTATTTCATTTCCATTTTTATCAAAAGTAATTTTATAGAGCTTAACACTGCCGTCCACGAGTTCAATAGCATCGCTCATTGTATCTTCAATATATGAGCCAGCTTTATGCTTTTGCTCATTATAATTATACTCAACATTCCAATTGTAAACTTGATCATCACCAGTTGAGTAAGGGCCATTTTTTGTAATCGGTCCTTTATATTCAGCATCAACTGAGGCACTTGCATCAGTATCTGTTTTCCCATCATTTAATGTAGCAGTATTTGTAAAGTTTACATTTCCGCCTTTTTCTGGAATAGTATCGTCATCAATAGATGTTGTATAAACAACATTAAAGGCTTGATCAGTCTTCGCATACTTACCGATGAATGTAATTTTTCCATTTGCATCTACCGTATAATCGGTTCCTTCAACTAAAGGATGAGCTTTATCTACTGATAGGATTTCTCCATTTGGCCCAACTGTTTCTGGATAAATGACTACTGACTTATAAGTAGTTCCAGCTGGCATTGGGTCAGTAAGAGTTGCATTCTCCATCGTATTTAATGGACGATTAATATTAATTTCCCAAATTACTTCACTAGGATTTGGGGTCTTGTCAAAGTGTCCTGATTTGTCTATCCCTTGATTATAGTCTGGGCGAACGTGAACCTCAGAAGGAGGGAAATTTTCCTCAGTTGGTGTATCAATTACAACTTCCCCAGGAACTGTTTCTTTATCAAAGTGGGCATCATAATGGAAAGTCCCATGAATATCATGTTTTGTTTCGACCTTTTCATTAAATACAAAGTGAACTGTACCATCAGCATCAATAGTATAAGTTCCGTAATCCCCCATATTTCCCATAGCTTCTTCAATTGTCACTCCATCTGGTAACTTGAAGTCAAAGTAATCTCCAGCCTTTAAGGGCATAATATCTTCTGGGATACTCCATGTGTAATCAATTTTAACAGCGGCGTCAATAGGGACATTATTCTGGTCAGGATACGGATTTCCGTCTTTATCAACATAAACAACCGTTGCACCATTGATGATAGAAGCCGGAGAAACACCCGCAGCATCTAGAAGATCATGAATATTTCGACCGGAGTCAGCTTGAGTTGTTGTTTCTTGTTTTGTTTGTTCTTTTTTGCTTTCAGAAGTTGACTGACTCTTGCTCTCAGAAGAGTTTGTTGAAAGCTCTGAATTACTTGTACTTTTAGATTCTGAAGTACTCGTTGAATTTTCTGTTGAGTCCGTCGTTGAATCAGTTGTTGGAAGATCAACACTTACCTTTTGATTATTAAGCGTTGCTGTTAACTGATTGAGGTCTTTTAATTTTTCTTTTAGTACAGAAAAGTTAATGTTCAATTCATTGTTGCTATTCGCAGCTACAACTACCGTTAATTTGTTTTCATTAGCAGTAAAATCTGTTGTTGATTTTGTTTTATTATCTTCACTAGGTGTATTAATAGAACTGTTCAAATCGATAATTACTGTCTCATTTTGTTCAATTGGTTTTTCAACTTTAAGTGTTAAGTTAAATGACGTTAGATCAGTTTTTGTTTCTGATTCGTCTATTTTAAGTTGGCTTAAACTAATAGCAGTATTTACGCTGCCATCAGTCAATGCTTCCGCAATCACTCCTACTGGTGTAACAATATATTGCAAAAGCAATACTAGTCCTAGAATTATAGAAGCGACTTTTTTTCTACTTTCCATAATGTCCTCCTTGTTGAGTTTTTAATCAGAATTCACACCATAGAAAGTCTTTTTTCTAGCGTCCAATTGTGCCACCCTGATACTAGGACATTATAACACAATATACTACAAATGTGTAATGGATTTCGTACATTATGTATTTAAATGTTACGCATTTTTTATATTTTTTTCTGAAAAGAACACTCGCAAAAAGGCTGAAAATCCCGATATTACGGTATTTTTTGAGCATTATTGGATTAATATGGCCTTTAAAAAATTAAATAAAAAAACTGATTTGAGATTTAAATCAGTTTTCCAATATTGCAAAATGTAATATATCGTATGTTTTAAACGACAGATGAAACAATTTATATAATAGGCTTTATCTATTAATCATTCAGCCATATATCAACTTATCTTTGCTTAGTTAAGGTCTATTTTAAAACAAAAAAAGCCTGATAGTATCAGACTTTCATCATTTTTCAACTGATAAGAGGAGGTCATCGATGCTCTTTGTAATTACCTCATCAAAATAATCTATTCTTTTTTGATTTCGAGAAATAAGCTGAGCTCCTTGAATCCCTGCAAAAAATTCGCTGGCTTTTTGAGAACTCTTATATTCGGTAAATTGTTTTTCTAGCCACGAGATATTTTTCTGAAAAAAGTCACCGACTTTGTTATTGATACTATCATTCAGATTATAAGTATCCATTGCTAAATCTGAGCATAGACAGATTCTTCCCTCTATCAAATTCATTCTATATAAAGAAGTATAATATTCTAATTTTGCTTTAAGAGTGGATGCTGTGCTTTGCTCTAAAGCTTCAAAAAAGTTCGTTGAATACTTTTCTAGGACTGCTTCAATTAAATCGGTTTTACTTGGAAAATAATAATGAATACTTGCCTTTTTGATATCAATAACTTTGGCAATATCTGCAAAACTAAACCCATTTATCCCTCTCGTTTGAATCAATTCTAAACCTAAGTTCACAATTTTTTCTTTTGTGTTTATCAAGATTTCCACCTACTCACTTATTGATAACTTTAAGTATAGCAAATTCTATCTTTATTTAATAGTCAGTATTTCTTCTGTTGCCAAACGATTATTGGTAAAAGTATTAATCTTATCTTCTGAGCGATAACCAAGTGCTATTATTAGCTCTTCTTCTTTTATATCTAGATTTTCTCTAATTTCATCAGGATATTTAATATTTTCATAAGCCACCATTGAATCTACTCCCCGATTCGTTGCTGACAGCATTAAAGTTTGAGCGAAGGCTCCAGTATCATAAACTGACCAAACTGGCGTTGTTTTGGGAATTGTGAGATAAGCCATTGCTGGTGCATTCCACAAGTTTACATTTGCGGTCAAAAAATCTTTCATTGTGGCATCTGAATTGACTTTATCCAACCAAGTACTCATATTTGTAAAAGGAAGTTTACCCCAATCTTGGATATCTTTTACAGGAAGGTCGGCACTCCCTTTTAAAGCTTTTTCTAATTTTTAAAATGGGATTTTTGGATATTTTTCATCGTTTCCCCTGTAGCAATATAAACTCTCCACGGCTGTGAATTAGCCCAAGAGGGAGCTTGCTGTGCATCTGATACAATATTTCTTAATATTTCCTTTGAAACTTGTTCATTTTTAAAATCTCGAATTGAAATACGTTTTTTAAGTGTAGTGGAAAATTCCATTGTTATGTTACCTCTTTTATTTTGATAATTATCATTCTACCTTTCGGTAGGTAAAATATCAATTAAAATAACTTTCTCTCCACAGAATGAAATACAATTTTACTAATAGACTTCATAAAATAGGTTATAATTAATAGATAGAAGTGAGGGCTGACATGAATTATGATGATTTTATGAAAAGTAAACATATCGCTGAACGCTGGGGAGAATTTCAGGAGAAATTTAAAAACATGGATAAGTCGAGTGAATTAAAGGCCTATCATGAACTTCTGACAGAGTTTTATGAATATATTCAGTATTTAGAAACTCATTTTTTTGCCGCTGATAAAACTTCTGTGGACAAAAATTTACTGACAGATTGGTCAGTAAATTCTCAAGCCTCTACAGCTTCTGCGCAAATTCCAATGACACTTTCTCCTAGTCAAGAACATCTGACAGGCGAGGAAGACCCTTGGTTTGGATTTAATGATGAATAATAATTATTTACTGACAGCTTTTGGTCAGTAAATTTTTTATTTTTAATTCCATTATGAAAACCTTTGCAAAAGTGCTAAAATAGTGCTAGAAATGATTGTCAGTAAAAGGAGAATAGCTTATGCCTCTAAATATCTTGGATTATGACCCCTATTTGGAACCTTTCAAAGATGACTTGTCTTTACGCCTCTTTGAATTTGCTAGAACTAAGAAACGGCTTTTGGGCGTTGATGGTTCTTTAGTTGATTTTGCGAACGGCTATAAGTATTTTGGCTTCCAACAAGAAAGTAAACACTGGACTTTCCGCGAATGGGCACCAAATGCTAAAAAAGCTTGGCTTGTTGGTGACTTTAACAATTGGGAAAACAACTATGAACTAAAACAGGCTTATGGCGGGACTTGGGAAATTTCAGTTCCTGGATTATTACCTGTAGGTTCTAAAGTAAAAATAAAGTTGCTTTTGCCAACTGGAGAAGTTGTTTATCGTGTTCCTTCTTACATTATGTATGCTCTTCCTAATGAAAATCATGGTTTAGACGGGGTTATTACTCAGCCTAAGTACGAATGGAAAAATAAAAGCCCTAAACTAAGCGAAGCACCTTTGATTTATGAGGCACATATTGGGATTTCAACCGAAGAATACAAAATTAATTCTTACAAAGAATTCACGCGCGATGTTTTACCCAGAATTAAAAAAGATGGTTACAATACCATTCAGCTGATGGCAATTATGGAACACCCGCTCTATGCTAGTTTTGGTTATCAAGTTTCCAATTTTTTTGCCATCTCTAGTCGCTTTGGTCAGCCAGAAGATTTAATGGAATTGATTGATAAGGCACATGGTTTGGGTTTGCAAGTGCTTTTAGACGTGGTTCATTCACATGCTGTAAAAAATATTGAGGATGGGCTCAACTATTTTGATGGAACAGAAAATCAGTATTTTCATGAAGGCGAACAGGGAAATCATCCAGCTTGGAAGACGAAACTTTTTAATTATGGCAAAGATGAAGTCCTTCATTTTTTACTATCAAATCTAAAATTTTGGCTAGACATTTATCATTTCGATGGCTTTCGTTTTGATGGAGTAACTTCAATGCTTTATCATGACCATGGTTTAGGAACTGTTTTTACAGATTATAGTAAGTATTTTTCACTTAATACGGATGTTGAAGCCGTGACATATTTGATGCTGGCTAATGAACTAACTCATCTCTTTAATCCATCAGCAACAACAATCGCTGAAGACATGTCTGCCATGCCTGGGATGGCACTACCTATCTCGGCTGGCGGAATTGGTTTTGATTATCGTTTGTCAATGGGAATTCCTGATTTTTGGATTAAACAATTGAAAGAAAAAACAGATAATAGTTTAGATTTGCTAAGTTTATGGTGGGAATTGACGACCAGACGACCTGGAGAAAAAAATATCGGTTATTCAGAAAGTCATGATCAAGCTTTAGTTGGAGATAAAACACTGATGATGTGGCTAGCTAATGAAGAAATCTATTGGAACATGGACATCAATAGTCAATCTCTGATTATTGACCGTACCATTGCCCTCCATAAGTTAATTCGATTGATTACTTTCAGTCTAGCAGGTGAAGGTTATTTAAATTTCATGGGAAACGAATTTGGTCATCCTGAATGGCTCGATTTCCCTCGAGAAGAAAATCATGATGATTTTCAACATGCTAGAAGACAATGGTCACTTGCTGATAACGAAAATTTACGTTTCAAATATTTACTGGCATTTGACCAAGCCATGCTCAATTTAGAACATGATTTCAAATTTTTAGAAAGTACAGATCCTGTTCAACAGCTTTGGATTAAGGATTCGGATAAATTACTGGCATACAAAAAAAGACAATTAGTTTTTGTCTTTAATTTCCACCCTAGTTATGAGCAAAAACTTCAGCTCCAATTTTCTAAAAAACCAGAACTTATCTTTGACAGTGATGATCAAAAATTCGGGGGATTTGGTCCCCGAAGTAGTTTTGGTTGGTCAAAAGGAACTTTAAATTTGATTCTTGAACCTAGAACAGCGATGGTGTTTAAAATTAAATAGTAAAAAAACCTGTCAAATGACAGGTTTTTTTACTGACAGAAATCCGAAAAGTCTGTCAGTAATTTTTAAAATTCATTTAAATTTGGTTCCACCAAAGTCCAGAGATTTTCAAATTGCGTTTGAAATTGATCGTCCCACTGAGGGGCAATTTTTGGGTGGTGAAAATAAACGAAAGCTTGGATATAAGCGCCAGCCTCCTCATAAGATTCTAGTTTAGCCGCCGTTTTTAAACTCTCTACCATTTCTAAAATATGTTGGCGTCCTAATTCTAAGTTCTCACCAATATAAGTCGTATATAGAGCAAACATTTCTGGTGTATTTCTGTGGGCTTCATACTTGGCAATAGCTACTGACCAAAGCCAATCATGGACAATATCTTTTTGATGCTCATAAGAACTTGTATCAAAAGGAAAAATTTTGACAAGCGTCTGACCATTAAGCCAACGAAGTGATAGAATGGTCAAAAGTTCATCTTTACTTTTAAAATGTTTATAAATCGCTGGCTGACTAATATTCAATTCTTTGGCAATTTTTGAAATGGTCAACTTTTCAATTCCATTTTTTAGGATAAATTCTTCTGTCTTCTTTAATATTTTTTCACGTGTGTTCATAAATTAATTGTAACACAAGTTATAATTCTTTACAAATATAACTTTCTGGTTTATAATTCGTTTTGTTGGTTATAAAAATAAAAAATAATAACCTTTTATCAATAGTTAAGGAGAAATCATGACATTTACAGGACATACCATTTTAATCACAGGCGGTACAAGCGGGATTGGTCTAGGTTTTGCAAAAAAATTTGCTGAATTAGGAAATAAAGTTATCATCACTGCACGCAATGAAGATAGACTCAATCAAATTTTAAGCGAAAATCCAACTTTTTCAGGATTTGTCAGTGATGTTGCTGACGAAAATTCTCTGTCCCAATTGGTCAATTTCATCAATGAAAATTCCCCTAAGCTTGACCTTCTCATGAATTGTGCCGGAATTATGCGTGCCATCAATTTGTTTGAACAAGCTGACAATTCTCTAGGAGCACTGACAGAAGAAATTAATATTAACTTACTAGGAACTATTGCTGTCACACAAGCCTTTTTGGAAGTTCTTGTAGCAAATAATGGGATGGTCATTAACGTTTCATCTGGCTTATCAAATCTGGCTGACGGTGCGCATCCTATTTACAATTTAACCAAAGCTAGTGTTCATTTTTACTCTGATGCCCTTCGAGAACAAGCCAAATATTTTGATAAATCTTTAAAGGTTGTAGAATTAGTTCCACCATTAGTTGCCGAAACAAATCTTGAAAGCCATACAAATACTGACGCACCTAATAACATGGCCCTTTCGGATTTGATTAATGAAACTTTAGCCGGACTTGAAAATGGCTTAGAGCGAATTGATGCTGGTTTTTCCAAACAGCTTCACCAAATGGGAAAAGTTAATAGTGACGAAAACACCAAACTTCTCTCTAATCAAATGCTCAGTAACTATTTTCCAAAAAACAAAGAATAAGGGAGAAAAATGTCACTTAATCCACTCCAAATGCACAACACCAAAAAAAGCTCCGTCAAAACTTTGAGCTCACAGGACTCAGCAAATCTGAAATTGCTAATGATTTAAAAATTAGCGAAGTCAAACTTGAAAAAATTTTTAAACTTAAACAAAGAACACTAGAAGACACTTGGATTTTAAGAAATTACTTGCTAGAAAAAGTTAAAAATGCTGGTCAAGAACCTGTTCCCTTTAATGCTTTAGCGGAAGATTGGCACCGCCACTGGTTTTTAAATGCTGATTTAATTGACCATCAACAAATGTCTAAGGGCGACAGCTAGAAATTAAAGGAGGAAATACAATGAAAACACTCATCACAGGCGCAAATAAAGGAATTGGTTTTGCTCTCGCGCAAAATCTCGGTCATCGTGGCTATGAAGTTTTAGTCGGAGCTCGTAATGAGACTCGTGGACAAGAAGCCGTTGAAAAATTGAAGGCCGAAGGAATCAATGCGGAATTTGTCAAAGTTGATTTAGATGACTTAAATCAATTAACTAGCCTGTCAGCACTGACAGACATTGACTTACTCATTAATAATGCTGGAATTTCTGGTAATATTCATTCAGATAAAGGACATCTTGATATGGAAAAATCAGCTTTTGATTATTCTAGTTCTGACTTAGAAGAAACAATCAAGACCAACTTTTTGGGAACACATGCAGTGATTACAGAACTCCTTCCACATTCACTGACCGAAAATGCTAAAATTATTAACATCACCGTACCCGTTTCTCAGGAATATTGGATGCCGCTGGCCTATGTCACTTCAAAAGCCGCTCAGAATGCCATGACTTTTGCTTTTGGTCATCAATTTAAAAAAGACAAATCACAAAAACAAATTTTTGCTATCATGCCTGGGGCTGTTGCAACAGATTTAAATGGCGCAAAAGTTGGTGACAGTCCTTTTGTCAAATCTCCAGAAGAAACAGCTCAAATGATTAGTAAATTCATTTTTGACGAAAAAAATCACAATGCTCAAATTATTAATTTTGACGGAACAATTTATGATAACTATGAACCAGGCTTACGTAACAAAGTGATTAAAGACGTCGCTAAAAATGGCTTGAAGCGTAAATTTAAAAAATAAATATAAAAATTACTGACAGATTGGTCAGTAATTTTTTAACTTACAATCTATTCGTAAAAAATTCTTAATATTTATGATAAAATAATTTTATGGAAAAAGAACGTTTTTTAGCCTTTACCGATGCTATCAACGCTATCATTTCAATAATTATGGTTTTAGAATTTAAAACCCCTGATAAAAGCGGCTGGCCAGCCCTGACAGAATTAACGGTTCCGCTTTTGGCCTATGCCTTGAGCTTTTTTATGATTATGACCGTCTGGTACAATCATCATCAACTTTATCGCGACATTAAAAATATTACTCCTCGAATTTTCTTATTGAATACGCTATGTCTATTCATTATGTCATTTTTCCCATTTACTACCGGTTGGGTCGGAAAACATGCGACTGAATTTCTCCCTGAATTCTTCTATCTCGTCATTGTTTTTCTCTGGACAGCAGTATTTCATCTCATGGATTACGAACTCCTCAAAGAAAATCCAGATAAAGAATACAAAGAACTTACCCATAGTATTTCTCGTAGAAATATTTTCATTATTTTAGGAATTTCCCTTCCAATTGTTTGGTTCTGGCCTCCTATTGGCTTAGTTTGTGTCGCCATGCTTGGTGCCGTTGCTCTAGCAAGCTTTTTAAAAAAATAAAAGCCGTCAATTAATGACAGCTTTTTATTTTAATCTTCTTGTTCATCCATGAAACTATTGAAGACTTCTTCAATCATATCCCATTCATCTTCAGCATCTTCAGGGATTGGTTGTAAATCACCTTCAGTACCGTCAGCATTCTCAGTAAATGAGTAAGCTAAAACGTCAATAAGACCTTGTTCATCTTCTTCAAATTCAGTCGGTTGTAAAACAACATAGTTTTTACCAAATTCTTCTTGTCCATCAATGGTAATCAAAATTTGGAATAAACTTTCATTTCCGTTTTCATCAACTAAAGTAATATAGTCAGGTTCATGATTGTGGTCATGTTCGTGATCATGTGTATGAGTCATTCTATTTCCTTTTCTTCATCCTTAATTATAGGAAGTTTTTGCTACTTATAACAAAACAAGCAGACTTATTATCACTGACAGGCTCGTCAGTAATCAAAAATTATAATTTTAATGCGTGCGCATCCAGATAATTTTGTAAAATCAAAACAGCAGCTAACTTATCAATCGATTTTTTTCGGTCTTTGCGGCGTACTCCACCGTCAATTAAAACTTTTTCAGCCTGAGCTGTAGTCAGACGTTCATCTTGATAGGCTACTTCTAAGCTAAATTCATTGGCCAACTTTGTTCCATAATCACGCGAAGCTTCAGCACGAATGCCTTCATCTCCGTTCATATGTTTTGGAAGACCAAGAACCACCTTTTCAGGTTTGTATTCTTTAATCAAGACAGCTAGACGATCAAAACCGAGCTCACCAGCTTCACTATCAATCTTAATGGTTTCAACAGGCTGAGCGGTCATCCCAAGTAAATCACTGACAGACACACCCACCGTTTTTGTACCAACATCAAGACCTAAAATTCGTGCAAACACTATAAATTTACACCATTATCTTTCAAATAATTCTTGATTAATTCCTCAACAATATCATCTCGGTCAAAACGGCGAATTTTATTACGCGCATCATCATGACGAGGGATATAAGCAGGGTCTCCCGACAAAACATAACCCACGATTTGATTGATAGGATTGTAACCCTTAGCCTCAAGTACATTGTAAACATCAACGAGTGTTTCGCCAATTTCTTTCTTGTCCGAATCACCAAATTCAAAACGGACTGTTTCATCTGTAAAACTCATAAGACACCTCCTTTAAATTTATCTGTAAAAAGCCAGATCAAACTAAAAACTAATAATTTCACTTCTGTCAGTTACTTAACTTTCTCATCTTTAGAGAACTTTAAATTTTCTAATACTGACAGAAATATCTCATTAAAAATTTCTTAGATACATGTTAATTATACGTTATTTTTTGCCTGAATTCAACCGTTTTCTCTAGTAAAGTAAACAAAAGTCTTTAGAAAAGACTTTTAAATAAAATATGAATTCTAATTTGAAAAATCACCAAATAATGTACATTACAGTCCTATCTACTCAAGGCACCAAGAAATTTAGCAAATAAGGCAAATAATTATTGATCAAGTTTATCGAACTGTGAAGAATAATACTCTCCCCAATTGCTTTACGTCGATGATAAGCCAAAGTAACAACCAAACTCATCGGCAAATAAAAAAAGAAGGAATAAGTAAAACCAGTATGTATCCATGCAAACACAACGACACTTACAAAGCAAGCCAACCATTTTTTATCGAAAAGTCGATAAAGATATTCACGAAAAATAAGTTCCTCACAAATCGGCCCAATTACAAATAAATCTAAAGAGTGTGTCCAAAACGGAGTCCGTGCAAGAGAGTTTGCCACATCCACACCATGTTCTGGGAATGCCACCAAAGCAGACGTCATTTGAAAATATAATTTATGCGCTAACACAATAAAAACAATCCCACCAATAATAAAAAATAAAATAAATAATAGATTTTTCCAACGAAAAATATCAAAAAACTTTCTAAAAGCTCCATTTTTGTAAGCAATAATCATTATTAGAGAAAAAGTTAAAATATCCACCGCTCCATAATGATTAAAAGTAAAATCATAAAAACCAGTCGGAAAAATACCCAAACTAGGTTCCCAACCATTGTAAAGCACTACCGTTACTAGTAAAACTAGAAGCGTTTTTAATTTAGTCTGTAAAGATTTTTTTATACGTTCAATCATAAAAGTCCCCAAAAAAGGATTGCTAAATTACATTAACAATCCTTTAGCTTAAAATACACTAGAATTAACAAAAGCGATTAAGTTAACGGTCATAAATATCGCCGATAATATCTCCACTTCCGATTAAGACTGATGAAAGATAATTTTGAGAATAATTAATTAATCCTCCACCCCCACTAATCTCCATCAATTCAGCATCAGTCAACGTTTCAAACACTTCAAAAATCTTTTGTCCTTCCATAAGAACACACTTTCTAGTCCAATTTGGACTTTTTTGAGCATTTTCAGTCGATGTGCACTTCTACTAAAATCACCCATTAATTTTTCAAATATCCGTAACTAATTACAAGTATATTTTATTCTTTTCTGAATATTCGGTCAATAGTCTTTTAGTATTCTTTTTGTGTACTTTAGTTTTTACTTTCTCTCTTTCAATAGAGCATCTATTGAACACTCAAATAAGTTTGACATCTCTTGAAGCAGCATCAAATTTGGCTGTCTCCGACCATGTTCCCAGTTGCAAACTGCCTGTTTACTAGTAAACAATAATTTCCCTAGTTCTTCTTGTGTCCACCCTGCTTCTAGCCTTTCTTGTCGGAGATTATCAGAAAATCCACCTCCCGAAACTCCTAGTAGTTCATCATCTGTTAAATCTTCAAAATTCAATAACTTAAACGAATGATTAGAGTCTTTGTTTATTCTTATTTCTTTAAAATACTTTAAAAATTTCATCAAAACCTCTTCAACATAGTTAAATAAAAAAACTAGCTATTAATTGCTAGTTTTTTATTCTTATTAGATTTAAGGCAAAACATTTCCAGCCGCCATATATAAATCATACCATTCTTCACGTTCCAAAACGATATCTGCTGCAGCTGCAATTTCTTTAATTCGACTCAAAGTCATTGTTCCAATAATCGTTTGAATATTTGCTGGATGGCGATTAATCCAAGCAATAGCAATTCCCGTTGGAGTAGAATTATATTTTTCAGCATAATATTCCAATTTTTTATTCAAATCAGGGAATTTTTCATTCCCAACAAAAACTCCTTCAAAGAAGCCATATTGGAAAGGTGACCAAGCCTGAATAGTCATCTTATTAATACGAGAATATTCTAAAATTCCATTATCATGGACAAAGGAAGCATCATCACTCATATTGACATGAATACCAGCATCAATCATACCTGTATGTTTCAAACCAAACTGTAATTGATTGAATAACAAAGGTTCTTTCACGGCTGTTTTTAAAAGTTCAACCTGACCTGGATTTTGATTAGAGACTCCAAAATAACGTACTTTTCCAGCTTTTTCAAGCTCATAAAAAGCTTCTGCTACCTCTTCAGGTTCAACCAAAGTATCTGGACGATGCAAGAGCAAAGTATCCAAGTAGTCCGTCTTTAAGCGACTCAGACTTCCTTCAACCGATTCAAGGATATGTTCTTTTGAAAAGTCAAACATTTTTCCTGGAACAATACCACATTTTGACTGTAATATAATGTCTTCTCGTTTGACTGATGATTTGTTTAAGGCATCAGCAAAAATCGATTCACAAGCTCCACCACCATAGATATCCGCATGGTCAAAGAAATTAATTCCTTCTTCAACTGAAGTTTCAATTACAGCAACGGGGTCTTTTCCTTCTTCATTAATTCTCATACATCCTAGAATAATTTGAGAAGCTTCAAGTTCACCAATCTTAAATGTTTTCACGATAAAAATCTCCTTATCAGATATGAAATTTTACCTTATACTTCAATTACTAAAGGAAAACTCCATTAATTAATCAATAAAGCTATTATACCACAATAAATGAAACCGTTTAACAAAATTTTATTTTTTTAAATAAAAAAAAACCAGCAGATGCTGGTTTCTATTTCATTTACAAATTAAACTGTAAGTGAAGCACGTCCTTTACGACGACGAGCTGCAAGGACACGACGTCCGTTTTTAGTTGCCATGCGGCTACGGAATCCGTGAGTAGTCTTACGAGATTTTTTGTGTGGTTGGTAAGTACGTTTCATTATATAAGTCCCTGGGCTACTTCACTTTTGGTTGAAAGTAGCTCCACCTTTTCGGTGTTCCTTTCATCTTAGTTTACTGCTATTAAAAGCATACCTTACAATTCTACACTATGAAAGGTCTTTTGTCAAGGCTAAATCTCTTTAGAGACAACAATATAGCGATTATATTCTTGCCCTTCTGAATGACTTGACACACCATTTTCTTGACCAATAATCGTGTGAACAATTTTACGCTCGTTAGATTGTAAATCATTGATATAAACAGTTTCACCCCCACGCGCACGCTCTGCTGCCCGGTGAGCCAAGCTTACAATGTAAGCTTTCCGTTTTTCATGATAATCTCCAACGTTTACAGCGACATTCATTCGTGTATTTAAAATGCTGTTTGCATAGGCTTTTGCTAAAATCTGTAAACTTTGCAAAATTTTCCCATGCTTACCAATAAGTAGAGCATCATGGTTAGAAGTCAAGTTAAAGACCGTCAAATTCCCATCACGAGAAACTGAAACACGAGTTGCAATTCCCATTTCTTGGGTAATCGTGGTCAAGTAGCTTGAAATTTTTGAAGCAATTTTTTCTTCTTCATTTGAAACTTCTTTTTTAGCTTCAACTTCTTCTTTAACAGCTGCAACAACATCAGAAAAATCTGTTGTTCCTTGGCGATTTTGAACAACTGTTTTTTTGGCCACTTCAATAATCGCATTACGCTCTTCTTCAGTGATTTCGCCGTTTTGTTCTCTCTCAGCCGCACGAACCGCTTTAACAACTTGACTTAGCTCAAGCGTTGCTTCCATTGCGGATTGTGATTTAGGAACGCCAAGATTAATTGTATCATCTACACCACGTTCAGCCAAATGATCAGCTTTACGCACCGTTTCCTCATGGATTGGCTCGATATTAACCCGAGCCCGTTTCTTTCCAAATCCCAAGAAACCTTTTTTATCTTTTTGTTCAATATGAATATGAACATTCTCGCGCTTAACGCCTAATCGATTTAAACCACGATCAATTGCATCTTCGACCGTTTCACCAGTAAAAATAGCCATAATCAAACTACTCCTGTCATATGATAAAGCCTATTGACAATTTCTAGCACAACTTCCAATTAAAATAAAAACTGCCAATGGTATTTTTTATTTTTTTCTTGCCTTCTTCAATGCTTTTTCACGAGCTTTAACTTTATCTTTTTCGACCTGTACCTTAGCTTCTCGCGCTGCAATAATCTTGTATGGATTAGCTAACAACATCGTTTGAAAGACTTGGAAAGCATTAGATATTACCCAGTAAAGTGCAATTCCGGACGCAAAGTTTACACCCATAATCAAGATGAAAATCGGCATAATATAAGTCATTGAAGTCGTCATTGCATTTCTTTCAGGAGCAGACTTCATCATTAAATATGAGCTCAAGAAAGTAAAGATTGCTGCCAATATAGGTAAAATAAAAGTTGGATCTTTTGCTCCAATTTCAAACCAGAGGAAAGTTCCGTGTTTCAAAAAGTCTACACGAGACAAGGCTTGATAAAGTGCCCAAAGCACTGGCATCTGAACAACCAAAGGTAAACATCCCATATAAGGGTTAACTTTGTTTTCAGCATAAAGTTTTTGAATCTCTTCATTCATCAAACGACGAGATTCCATATCTTTGCTTGGATATTTAGCCTGAATTTTTTTAATTTCTGGCTGAATTTCTTGCATACGTTGGCTAGATTTGATTTGGATATTCATCAACGGGAGCAATGCCGCCCAAATAATAATTGTGAATAAAATAATACCAACTCCGGTCAAACCACCAAATGACAAGAAACGAATAACCTGCGCAAAGCCATATACGATTTGATCCCAAAGATTGCTTGAGCTACCTGTTACTGCCGTGGTTCCACAGGCTGTAAGTAACAAAAGGGCAGCTCCCGCCATTGCGATCAAACTAAATTTCTTTTTCAATCGTTTTCTCCATCCACATAGATTTTTGACAACTTCAACACGTGTCTCAGATTTTTCTTTACTTCTTCAAAACTAAGTGTCTCAACACCCGAACGAGCGATGATTACAAAATCTTCATCTACCAAATAAGGTTTAAATTCAGCTACTGCATGTCGCAAAAGACGTTTAATTCGATTACGCAAAACCGCATGCCCAAGTTTCTTACTTACTGATAGCCCTACACGAAAATGAGGCTGATTTGTATTTAATTTATATACTACAAATCTTTTATTGGCAAAGCTATGTTTCGCTGAAAAAATTTGGTCAAAATCCTTTGAGCGTTTAACGCGATATGTTTTTTTTATAGCCAAGCCACTCTCTCCCATTTTAGAAATTATCGTACTAATTTTATCATAAAGTTGCTAAAAAGTCACTATTTCAAATGAAAACGTTCTTTTATTCAAAATATTCCATAACTCCTTTTTGTTTGTTATTCTAACTTTGTTTGATAGGAATATTTTATTCTCTTAAATACTATGTTTATCATTAAGCGTACTAAGCAGATGATCTACCATATAAGTAAACGACTCTTCTTTAGAAATTGAGCCTGACTGACGAAAATAACCTAATTGCGTCAAAGTAATAAAGCCGTGCAAAGTTGACCTAAACATTCGACTAATATGAAAATTCTCTTCTTCTGATAAATTAAAATTTTCTAAACTACGACGAACCAAGCGAATATTTTCCTTTGCTAAATATTCAAGTTCACCATTATTTGTCTGATGTATCACATTAATTAATTCATAAACTGCTTCATATTTTTCGGCAAATTTTTTATAGCTTTCAGCATAAGCTCTAAGGGCGGCTAAAGGCGTCAAGCCTACCATTGCATGAGTCAATTCATGATTTAGTTCTTTTTGTAAGTAAACTGCAGTCGCTACTCGGACTTCTTCCATATTTTTAAAATGATTGTAGAGTGACGGAGCTTTAATTCCAAAATATTCTGCTAAACGAGGGAAACTCACATTAGAGAGTCCAATTTCACTAGCTAACTTGATTGTCGCTTGAACAATTTTATCGCGGGTTAATGCAATCCTTGCCATAATAGGATTCCTTTCAGTACCTTCTGATTAGAAAGTTTTCTTGAAGTTTGAGATTTTTTTCATCTCAAAGCATCTTATTTCAGTATAAAACTATTCACTCTCTTTTTCAAGTGATGATTCGTCATTGACAAACTACGAACAATAGTTTTATAATATTATTATGAATACATCAAGAAAGAAGTACATTTATTCATGAAAGAATCATGGCAACGAAATTTAATCGTCCTTTGGTTTGGGACATTTATGACGGGAATTGGCTCAAGCCTTATTTCCCCTTTTATATCACTCTATATCGGAACACTAGGTCACTATTCAAAAACAGAATTAAACATTTGGTCTGGGCTGGTTTTCTCATCTACTTTTATTGTTTTAGCCATCGTTTCTCCCCTATGGGGAAGATTAGCTGACCAAAAAGGTCGAAAGTTGATGCTCTTAAGAGCCTCTCTCGGAATGGCCATTTCAATTTCTCTAATGGCTTTCGTCACGGCTGCTTGGCAACTCCTTATTTTGAGAATGTTGCTTGGTGCTTTTTCTGGCTTTGTATCCAATTCAATGGCTTTGATGGCAAGCTCGGCACCCAAAGAAAAATCAGGTTCAGTTTTATCATTACTCACAACAGGTTCTGTAGCTGGAACATTAATCGGACCTATAGTTGGTGGGGTCCTCGTTAATATAACTGGATATCGTCGTGTCTTTAGCGTTACAGGTATCATCATGTTCCTTGTTTTTTTCCTTGCACTTTTTTTGGTCAAAGAAACTTTTAAACCAGTTGAAAAGAAAAACATGCTCTCCTACAAACAAGTATGGGAAGTTGTCACACACCCTGCAATAATATGGGGAATGTTTTTCGCAACATTGATTACCCAAATGACCAATCAATCCATTAATCCTGTTCTTTCACTCTATGTACAGGAACTCATGCATGGTCAAGGGAATATCACTTTCATGGCTGGGCTTGTCGCCGCCGCTCCAGGAATAGTAACCTTAGTTGCTGCCCCGTTTTTAGGGAGACTTGGTGATAAAGTCGGTCAAAGAAAAATTCTTGGCTTTGGACTTTTCTTCTCACTTATTGTCTTTTCAATTACCGCACTGACAACTAATGTTTGGTTTCTGATTGTTATAAGACTCTTTGTCGGAATTTCTGATGCTGCGATTTTACCATCTGTTCAAGCTATTCTGGCCAAAGAATCTCCTCAAGCTGTCACCGGCCGTATTTTCTCTTACAATCAATCCGCTCAATCAATCGGTGCCTTTGCTGGTCCTCTATTAGGCTCAGCTATTGCTGGTTTTATCGACTATCGTTATGTATTTGTAGGTTCAGCAATCCTTGTCATCTTCAATCTGATCAACTACTTTACACACAATAATTCAGTTACACTAAAAAAGTAATTGTATAAAAAGAGCTTCATTTTTGAAGCTCTTTTTTTGCTTGTTCAATTTGCTTCTTAATCGATTCAAAACCAGTTCCACCTAAAGAATTCCTTCTTGAAACAGCCGTTCTAGATTGCAAAATTTCATAAACGTCTTCTTCTATTAATTGAGACAAAGCTTGATAGTCTTTTAAGCTCACCTCTTGAAGATAAATTCCTTTTTTTATGCATGTTAAAACTAATTGACCTACTAATTCGTGTGCCTCCCTAAAAGGAAGACCTTTTGCCGCAAGATAATCAGCCAGCTCGGTTGCATTTGAAAAATCTTGCTCTGTCGCCTTTTCCATGTTTACACGGTTTACAGTCATGGTTGACAACATTCCATCCATAACACTCAATGATGTTAATATGGTATCAGCACTGTCAAACATTCCCTCTTTGTCTTCTTGTAAGTCTTTGTTGTAAGTTAAAGGAAGTCCCTTCATGACAGTCAATAAAGACATAAGATTTCCATAAACTCTTCCGCTCTTTCCTCGAATCAATTCAGCCATATCTGGATTCTTTTTTTGTGGCATGATGGAGGACCCCGTAGAATAATTATCTGATAAACTAACAAAATTGAATTCATGACTAGACCAAAGCAAAAGTTCTTCACATAATCTTGATAAATGCATCATCAACAAACTAGAGTTTGACAAGAATTCCAAAATAAAATCACGATCACTGACAGCATCCATGGAATTAGCATAGGCTTTCTCAAATTGAAGCAAATTTGTGGTTAACTCCCTGTCAATTGGAAAAGTAGTTCCAGCCAAAGCTGCTGCTCCTAAAGGATTCATATCAGTATGTTTTACATTAAATTCAAAGCGTTCAAAATCTCGAGTAAACATTTGATAATAGGCCATTAAATGTTGGGCAAAAGAAATCGGTTGGGCATGTTGCAAATGAGTATAACCCGGAAAAAGAGTGTCAACATGGTTTACAGAAAGATTTACAATAGTTTCACGAAGCGTTCTTAAAGCTTTTAAAAGATCAGATAAAACACTTTTGAGATAGAGGTGCATATCGGTTGCTACTTGATCATTTCTAGACCGAGCGGTATGAAGTTTTCCTGCAAGTGGACCAATTTCATCATGAAGATAAGTTTCCATATTCATATGAATGTCTTCATTTTCAATTTTGAACTCAATTTGACCCTTCATAAGTTTTTCTTCTACTTTTATCAGCCCATTAGCAATTGTTGTAGCTTCCTCAGCAGTGATAATCCCTGTTTCACCTAACATTTTCACATGAGCTAAAGAGCCCTTTAAATCAAAAGGAGCAAGTCTTTGTTCAAATTTAATTGATGCACCAAATTCTTCAGTTTGTTTATCTAATGAGGCTTCAAAACGTCCTCCCCAAAGTTTTTCTACCATTCTCTCACTTTCCAAATTTTTTCATCTTTTATTTGAGATTTACTTGAGCATTAACCTGAGTAGGCAAGCCCCAAAGTTTAATAAATCCAACTGCCGCTGCCTGGTCAAACTCATCAGCTGCAGTGTAGGTTGCCAATTTTTCACTATAAAGAGAATTGGTTGACTTACGTCCTATTGGAGTCGCTAAACCTTTGTATAATTTAATTCTCACGATGCCATTAACTACTTTTTGTGTTTCATCAAGGTAAGCTATTAAAGCTTTAGTCGCAGGATTAAACCATAAGCCATTGTAAATCAAATTTGCTAATTCATTTTCAAGAACGGGCTTGAAATGTGCTAATTCTCGAACAAAAGTTAAATCTTCCAAATCCTTGTGGGCTTTTAATAAGGTAATAGCAGCTGGACATTCATAAAATTCACGTGATTTAATCCCAACCAAGCGGTTTTCAATATGATCAATCCGACCCACACCGTGTTTGCCTGCAATAATATTCACTTCTTTAATAATTTCATGCAATTCCATGATTTTTCCATTCAAAGCAATTGGCAAACCTTCTTTAAACTCAACTTCAATAAACTCAGGTTCATTCGGAGCATCCTCAACAGAATTAGTCATGAAGAAAGCATCTTCAGGGCAGGTATTCCAAGGATTTTCAAGAACTCCTGCTTCAATGGCACGTCCCCATAAATTCATATCAATAGAATAAGGATTATCCAAATCAGCAGGAATCGGAACACCATTTTGATTAGCATACTCGATTTCTTCCTCACGAGCCCAATGCCACTCACGGACTGGAGCAATCACTTCAAGTTCTGGCGCAAGTGAATGGATTGCTACTTCAAAACGAACTTGATCATTTCCTTTACCTGTACAGCCATGAGCAATTGCGGTTGCCCCTTTTTCTTTAGCCACCTCTACTAATTTTTTAGCAATTAAAGGGCGGCTTAATGCTGATACTAAAGGATATTTATTTTCATACATCAAATTTCCTTTGAGGGCAGCACCAACGAAGATTTCAGCGAATTCGGCCTTACAGTTTAGAACAACAGACTCTACCGCACCAACTTGGAGTGCTTTATCATGAATAAAATTCAAGTCCTTCCCTTCACCAACATCCATGCAAGCGGCAATGATATCAAAACCTTTATCAGTCAGCCATTTTACAGCGACACTCGTATCCAATCCACCTGAATATGCCAAGACAATTTTTTTGTTTCCCATCATTTTTCTTCTTTCAAATTAATATAAATGCAATTGTACAGCATATTTATTCATTTGTCAACATTTTTGTATAAATATGCGTTTTTTTATTTTAGTTATTCTTATTTCATATTATTTCTGGAAGGTAATTAACTATGGTATAATGAAATTAGATAAGGGAGCGGAGCCATGGCAGAGTGATAATGCAGCGGACTCGAAATCCGTCGAACCTTGTAAAGCGGCGCAGGGGTTCAAATCCCCTTGACTCCTTATAAGTAGAGTTCTTTATTCTCAACTCTATTATATAAGAAAAATGATAGTATTAAATACGCTTACTCCTTTTCCTCCTGTATGTATAAGATTACATCAGGAGGTTTTTTTATTCAAAATTATCAGGTTCCATATTCTCATTAATCAAATATGAATAGCACACATATCGAATATTAAGGAAAAAATTTAACTGTAGGAAAATAAAAATATCCAAATCAAATGAAAATTAGTCTTCTCTATCCATTGCTTAATTAAGTAAATTTACAAGAAATTGTTCATAAAATACCACGTTTCAAAATCAGAGATGACAATTATAATAATTTCATAATCTACTTCCCAATATCTATAACCTTGATAGATGAATAACACAGAAAGCTCTTGTTTTTTAAACTAAATCTTCCAAATCAACATACTTAGGAATCTTAACAGGCTCAAAAAAAATGATAGGAATAACCTATCATCATAAAACAATCTAAATTTAGATTTGAAAAATACATAAACTATTAAATAGGAAATAATCACTAGGAAAGGATTAGTCCTCACAAAACAACCACTTAGTAAGTCACCTATCAATATTGAGCGCAAACAACAGATAAATGTCTGCTTTTATGTTTTTTAGAACAGGCACTTTATGAATTCTTTATAAGGTAGGTAATTTTAGCATAAATAAAAATTGACTAATTTAGAAACATATAAATTTCTAAAAATTATCTTTTTCAAAATATTCAACCATTGCATAGACTCCTACAAAAAATAGTAAAAAGAAAGTCATGAATTGATAGCGTGTTTTCACCTCCCAAATGATGGTATGAAAAAGGCTTATTCCAAATATTATCAATAATGATAATAAAATAGAATTTCTAGGAATTGGTTTCTTACGTAATAATTCTAAAACTAAAAAAAATAAAAACAGACTTATTAAAGCTTTCGAAAATACTTGAGAAACTAAAAAGATAAGTTTAGAATATTTTAAAAATAATTTTGGAGCAAAAATATAATTCTTTTGATAATCTGTCAAAGTTTGAAAAGTTCCTTCATGCCACAAAATACCATATTTGTTGATGAAGTGTAACCCCAAAGTCAGTGGTCTATAATTTAATAATCTATTTTTAATTCCTGCGATATCAGCATTTTGAGCCGAAGAAAAACCTTCGTGATTCAGAGTATAACTGCGATCAGCTTTGTTATATTGACCAATTTTTTCTTGATTCAATCTCATATAAATCCAGTGCACCACAGGGAATTGCTTAGGATTATTAGCATTATAATGATAAGTTGCATCAAAAATTTTACTCGTACTAGTAGCAAGTATAATTCCTAAGAAACAAAAAATAAAAAGCTTACTGACTAATTTAAAAATATTATTTTGTTTTTTATATGTGAAAAGTCCAATTATAAATAGAGCTACCAGAGCAATGATGATATTGGGTCGCATTAGATAGCCATAAGCAAAAACAAAGGTGAGTAATATCAATTTCCACCAATTTAGATGATTGTATTCAAAAAGAAAGATTAAGAGTGATAAAGCGAGTATACTAGCTCCATCAGTATAACCAACTTGTATAATAAAACTATAAAATACAGGAAGAACTATCGCTAACAAGCCTGCAAGTGCAGCACTTTGTGGTTTTTTGTGCCAGAGGGTTAGCAACGTTAATACAAGACTTCCTATAAGTAAGCTAATATTATATGCAAAAAAAATAGGATAAAAACCAGTGTGTAAAAACTGCCCAATTTTCATCATCCAACTGTATAAAATAGTTAGGGGAACAAGATTTTTATATTGTAAAATCCAGTTACTCCATTCAAAATTATTTTGACTAATTTTTCTAGCCATATCAATACATATTTGGACATCACCAAATAGATGAACTCTAAAGAAAACGACATTCAGTATGGCAAGGATAGTCACGGCTAAAACAGAACCTATAACAATGTTTCTTAATTGTCGTTTGGAAGATTTTCTCAGTAAGCCATTGATAAATCGTAATATAAAATATAGAAGGACCATGGTTATTATAACAACAAACGGGTTAACGTTACCTGATTCAGTAGAGAATATGAAAATCATCATTAACAAAGCAAGGGAAGTTAAACCAATTAAACAATAACGGGTAAATTTTTCGAGTTTAATCAAATCTTATCTCTTTTCTTGGTTTTGATTAAATACAAGATGAAATACATTTCCACTGGGGAAATTATCAGATAGAAAAAACCACGCTCCACAAGCTTCAGCATACTCGTTGATAAGAGAAAGTCCAATAGTTGTTCTTGTTTCTAGAGTATCATCGGAAAGATTGAGCTTGGAGATAGCCTTCTTCTCCTCGTAAATAAAATTTACCCCTTCATTGGAAACAGAGATATCAATAGAATCTCCTTGTCTTAATAAAGCTATTTTTAATACACTTTTTGGATCTTCGGTTTTACTTGCGTTCTCTAAAAAGATTCGGATAATTTTTTTTAAAATTACTTCATCAATATGAAGAGTAGCATTTAGTTCTTTATCAAAACTAATTTTTTGTGGTA
>NZ_BCVK01000008.1 GCF_001591705.1 Lactococcus cremoris subsp. cremoris NBRC 100676
TAGCACTCTGAAAATTCTGTGAAAAATTTTGGAATATATGCCAAAAGTGATTATTTTGCTGGAAAGCCTTGGATTATAACATCTTCTTAGTTTTTTATTTTCTTATATTATCGTCAGTTCTTACATAGTATCTTTAGTTACCGACTTTAAAAAAATATATTTATTTTTCTTTTGTCATATATTCCAAAAGTTAGTCGAACATAAAGAAATACTGACAGAATTTCTGTCATAGGATAGACGTTTGTACTTTAGTACATTACGAATATACTAGCAGTTCCATCAGTAACTTTCAAAATAGAATCCTAAATTAAAATCTTTAAATATTTTTGATGACAATGCTGTCAGTAAATGCTATAATTAGTTCAATTTACTGACGGAGGGCTTTGATGAATGACTAAAATATTTCCTAAAAAATTACAAAAGGGCGATGAAATCCGCGTGATTTCACCTAGTTCTTCTTTGACTCGGACCGGAAAATTTGAAGACAAATTAAAAGCAAAAGCTCGTCTTGAAGCACTTGGTTATCAGGTTACTTTTGGTCAGCATATTTTAGAAAATGATTTGCTTGAATCAAGTTCGATTAATTCACGACTTGCAGATTTCCATGCGGCTTTTTTAGACCCTAATGTCAAAGCCATTTTATGTCCATTGGTGGCTTTAACTCTAATGAACTTCTCCCTTATATCGATTGGAACATTGTAAAAAATAGTCCTAAAATTTTCTGTGGCTTTTCTGATATCACTGTTCTTCATCAAGCAATTTTCGCTAAAACTGGCTTAGTCACTTACTATGGTCCTGGTTACATCGCCTTTTTAATGGATGAATTGCAAGACTTTCAAACTAATTCTTGGCAAAATGCAGTAGCTGGTCAGTCAAGTTATTCTTTAAATGCCAGCGATTTCTACACGAGTGATGCTTGGTACGACCCCACTCAAGCTCGTCATCTCCTGCCTGCTGCCTGGAAAATATATAACCATGGCAAAGCGTCAGGGGAGATTATTGGCGGAAATCTCAATACCCTGATGCTTGTGACAGGAACTAGTGCTCAGGTCAAATCTAATCAACAAATTGCTTTTTTAGAAAATGCTGAAGGTGAAGATTTTTATGATTGGGACCGTGAATTAGCTCATTTTCTTCAAGTTTATCCCGATATCTCTGCTTTGGTTATTGGTCGCTTTCCAAAAGAAGAGGGAATGACTGAAGAAATTTTACATTTTATTTTAGATAAATACCCTCATTTAAAAACAATTCCAGTTGTTTATGATGTCGATTTTGGACATACTCAACCGATTTTTACTTTTCCTCTGGGAGGGCAAGTGGAAATTTCAACCCAACCTTTAAAAATTGAAATTTTGGAAGGTTAGAACATCAAAAAGGAGAGTCACATGACTGAAGTTTATTTTATTCGACATTCTCTTAGAGATAATGCAACCTATGACGATATGGATGTTCCTCTGACTGCTGAGGGTGAAAAACGCGCACTAATCTTAGCTGATGCTTTTGCAAATGTATCAATCGAGCAAATTTTTTCCAGTCCATTTCAACGTTCTGTTCGTACCGTGAATCCTCTTGCTCACTCTAAAAATCTTGAAATTTAACTCATTTCTGATTTGAGAGAAAGAAATGTTGGCCATGAAATAGCTGATTTTTGGCCTTTTGCAAAGCGACAATGGAAAGATTTTGATTATAAACTTGCTGATGGAGAATCCTTACGTGAAGTTCAAAATCGTAATATTTCAGCCCTTGAACATATTTTAGCAACTTCTAAAAATCAAAAAGTTGCAATCGGAACTCATGGCACTTCTCTTTCTACCATTTTAAATTTTTATCAACCAGACTTTCAGTTTCAAGATTTTCAATCTTTAGCTGGCAAAATGCCCTATGTCATCAAAATGGACTTTGCTGAAAATAATTATCTGACCCACCAAGTCATTGAAATTGATTATGACAATAAAAAAAGTTACTGATAGAACTGCTAGGATATTCGTAATGTACTAAAGTACAAACGACTATCCTATGACAGCAATTCTTGTCAGTAACTTTTTATTTTAAAGTTCAATAATATTTCCAGAATTCAAGTAAACAATCCACTCACAGAGATTGACCGCGTAACCGGTAATCCGTTCCAAGTAAACCAATGTCAACAAGTATTCTTTACCTGTTGTTACTGTTTCAGAGTTTTCTTTCATTCCGTCAAGAATTTTTTCTTGAATTTCATGACTCATGCTTTTGATGACATATTGTTGTTCAGCAATTTCATGAGCACGTTTGTCATTTCCTTGAATATAAGCATTGAGCGAAGCATCAACGATAGATTTAACTTTTTCACCGAGTAAGCTAATATCTTCTTCAATTACATGAATTCGTTCTTCACCTTTAAGTGAAATGGTTGCCTTAGCGATAGATGCAACGTGGTCACCCATTCGCTCAAGGTCAGATGACGCTTTAAGGACTGTGATGATTGTTCGCAAATCGCTAGAAACAGGTTGTTGAAGTGCAATCATTTCTAATGATTGGTTTTCAAGACTTTTTTCTTGGTCATTAATGGCATGGTCGCCTTCAATGACTTGTTCAGCCAAATCACGATCATGGCTAACAAAGGCACGAACGGCCTTATTCAATTGAGCAGAAACTTGCGTGCCCATTGAGTAAAATTGATTGTGAAGTTTATTAAGGTCTTCTTCAAATTGTGTACGCAACATAATTACCCCTCTTTGTTTTTATAGTAATGTTATTATGAGACATTCATTAAATCGATGATATTCCGCTTTAATGAATGCTAATGTAATATCTAGGAAGAACGCCATAACTGAAAGCGACTGAAAAGGGAGCTTTCAGGTTGGAGATTAGAAAAGCATCGCTTTTCCCTTTCCTGTTTGACCGTTGACGCTTTAGCGTTTTACGGCCATTGATATTTTTAGCACCAAAGTGCTAGCAATGAAATTTATCCAAATTTACCAGAAATATAATCAGATGTTTCTTGTTTTTCTGGATTCAAGAAAATACTTTTTGTATCATTATACTCAATCAGATTCCCGTCTAACATAAAAGCGGTACGATCTGAAATACGTGATGCTTGTTGCATACTATGCGTCACGATAGCGATTGTATAATCTTTTTTAAGTTCAAGCATGGTTTCTTCGACACGAGCCGCTGAAATTGGGTCAAGGGCTGATGTTGGTTCATCCATTAAGATAATTTCTGGATTGACCGCAAGGACACGAGCGATACAAACCCGTTGTTGTTGTCCCCCTGAAAGTCCAAGAGCTGAACTGTGCAAAATATCCTTCACTTCATCCCAAATATTTGCTGCTTTAAGTGAGTTTTCCACAACTTCATCAAGAAGTGCTTTATCTTTGACACCTTTTAAGCGCAGTCCATAAACCACATTTTCATAAATTGAAAATGGGAAGGGATTCGGTTGTTGGAAAACCATACCGATTTCTTTTCGTAAATCAACGGTATCAACTTTTGGACTATAAATATTTTTACCTTTGTAATCAATCGCTCCAGTGATAGTCACTGTTGGAATCAAATCATTCATACGATTGATTGAGCGCAATAGTGTTGATTTTCCACATCCAGACGGACCAATGAGCGCTGTAATTTCATTCTTGTAGAATGTCATATTTATCGTATTCAACGCTTTTTTCTTGCTGTAATAAAGCGACAAGTCGCTGACGGTTAAAACTGCTTCTTTTTCCATATCTTACCTTTTTATAAGTTACTGATAGAACTACCAGCACATTCGTAATGTACCAAAGTACAAATGACTGTCCTATGACAAAAAATTTTTGACTTTCTATCAGTATGTTTTACTGACAGAAAATATTTTAGCAACTTTGTAGCTTTGTCAGTAATTTTTATCAAATTTTGACAACAAAATTGAATAAATGTGTGATGTTTTTATTTCTTAACCAAAGTGACCAGAAACATAGTCCTCTGTTGATTGTAAACTAGGCTGAGTGAAAATAGTGCTTGTCTTATCATACTCAATCAAATCTCCAGAGTAGAAAAATGCTGTATTATCAGAAGCTCGAGAAGCTTGAGCCATATTGTGAGTCACGATAATGATCGTATAATTTTCTTTAAGTTCCATCATCGTTTCTTCAATTTGCATGGTTGAAATTGGGTCAAGGGCAGAAGCCGGTTCATCCATCAAGATAATTTCTGGTTTTACTGACAAGGCACGTGCAATACACAAACGCTGCGCTTGTCCGCCAGACATAGCCAAAGCCGATTGATTAAGATTATCTTTGACTTGCTCCCACAAAGCAGCTTGCTTCAGTGAGGTTTCAACAATCTCGTCCAATTTTTTCTTATCTCTCACACCGTCGCGGCGATGAATGAAGGCAATATTTTCATAAATTGATTTAGGAAATGGGTTGGGTCTTTGAAAAACCATCCCAATTTGCTTACGAACTTCAAAGACATTTACTTTGTTGTCGTTAATATTGACCCCTTCATAATTGATTTCACCAGTTACGCGCGCTCCATCAATCGTATCATTCATTCGATTTAATGCACGCAGATAAGTCGATTTACCAGAACCAGAAGGGCCAATAAGTGCAGTTATTTCATTTTTGGGAAATGACATTGTCACACCATGAATTGCTTCTTTTGTTCCATTATAGAAAACACGCAAATCATTGGTTGATAATGCTATTTCTTCTTTCTCAGGCACCATAATTTTGCGCTGAGTCCAGTCATATGTTGTTGCCATAATTATTCTTTCTGTTAAACTTATAAGTTTTCTTAATTTGAAGAGGTTAATTTCTTGTGAATTCGATTCCCAATGAAACGAGCACCCAGGTTAAAGAGGAGGACAAAGATAATCAATACCGCTGAGGCTCCTGCAGAAATTTGTTGCGCCGTTGAAATTGTTCCCTCAGTATTAAGTGCCCAGATATGAACAGCCAAGGTTTCAGCTGGTCTGAAAAGTGACAGCGGTGAAGTCAAACTCATCGGATTCCAGTTTGCCCAGTTAATCGGCAAGTTTGTTTGTCCAGCAGTATAAATCAAAGCCGCTGCCTCACCAAAGACACGTCCTGATGAAAGAATCACCCCTGTGATAATTCCAGGAACTGCCGCTGGTAAAATAACTTGTGTTGCTGTTTCCCAGCGAGACATTCCGAGTGCCAAACCGCCTTCACGTTGTGAAGTTGGAATTGCTCGAAGTGATTCTTCAACATTACGGGTCATCAACGGTAAGTTGAAAACGGTCAACGCCAAGGCACCTGATAAAACTGAGAAGCCAAGACCAAATTGTAAAACGAAAATTAACATCCCGAAAAGCCCAACAACGATTGAAGGAAGTGAAGACAATACTTCAATCGCTGAGCGAACAACACCAGTTAACCAATGTTTCCGATTTGCATACTCAGACAGATAAATCCCAGCACCTAGCGATAGGGGAACAGAGATAATCAGCGTTACAATCAATAGATAAACAGAGTTAAATAGTTGAACTGCAATCCCACCACCTGTCAACGGATTTGACGCGGTGATGATAAATTTAGGGTCTTTAAAGATAACTGGCAAACCTTTAACTAAAATATATGCCAGTAAAAAAGCGAGGATAAGCACAATGATGCCAGAAAGGACGTAAAGGACACCAGTGGCAATCTTGTCAGAGCGTTTAGCGTTCATTATTTAAGACTTCCTTTCTTAGCAATAGCACGCATTGCGAGGTTGAAAAAGAGTGACATAATCAAAAGGAGTAAGGCAAGCGACCAAAGTGCATTCAATTGAATACCAGGTGTTGCATTAGGAATTCCTGAAGTCAAGATTGATGTCAAGGTTGAAGCTGGTGAAATCAAATCTTTTGGCATCATGACCGCATTACCAACGACCATTTGAATAGCCAAAGCTTCACCAAAGGCACGCGCCATTTCAAAGATAACCGCAGTCAAAATTCCTGGTGTAGCCGCACGTAAGAGAACACGCCAAATCGTTTGCCAGCGAGTGGCACCAAGTCCGAGTGATGCTTCTTTATAATAAGAAGGGACAGCTTTCATGGCGTCCACAGTCATCGAAGTCACAGTTGGCAAAATCATGACAAAGAGCACAAACACACCTGACAAAAGTCCCAAACCTGTTCCGCCAAAAACGTTACGAATGGCAGGCACGACAACGGTCAAACCAATGAAACCATAAACTACTGACGGAATCCCTACAAGGAGTTCAATGACAGGTTGCAAGATTTTTTTACCATATTTTGGTGAGATTTCTGTCATGTAAATTCCTGCACCAATCGCAAAAGGTGTGGCAACAAGTGCAGAGAGTACCGTAACAATCAATGAACCCGCAAACATTGGTAAAGCCCCAACTGCAGGCTTACCATCTGGCCCAAGATTACCTGGTGACCAGTTGGTTCCAAAGAGGAAACGGAAAGGATTTACGCCATCTGAATAAAAAGTTGATAGACCTTTTTGAGCAACAAAGACGAGGATTGCGCCTACAACGAAGACAATGAGGGCAATACATAAGAACGTCAAACTCTTACCAAATTTTTCAAGCCTTGAATTTTTATTGCTTGAAAGCAATTTTTCTTTGATTTTTGAATTTTCCATAAGGACCTAACTATTTTTTGTTGATTTATATTTTATTTGATAATGCAGAATTTTTTTCACTTAAAACTTTATTTTTAAAGTATATTAAAGCTGACTATTGTCAGTTCTAATTTACTTTTATCACAAAATTTAAAGGGGATTACTTGATTTTTTCAATATTTCCTTTTGCGTCTCGGTCAACTTTCATTTCAGAGACACGGATATAGCCTAATTGCTCAAGTGTTTTTTTATCATTTTGAACGTATTCGATAAATTTATTTTCAATCGTATTTTTACGAGATTTATTGGTGTACATGTGCTCGTATGACCAGATTTTCCATGCATTAGTCTTCACATTGTCATAAGTCGGAGCGACACCGTCAACATTGACTGCTTTTACTCCCGGTTTATCAGTGTAACTAAAAGCAACATAAGAAATAGCCCCTGGCGTTTGCCCTACTAATTGAACAACAGAACCTGAAGCATCTTGAGTTGGACCATTCACTTCTGTTGCGCCATTCAACGCATATTTATCAAAATTCACACGCGTTCCTGAACCAGCAGTTCGACCAATAACTGTAATTTTTTGATCTTGGCCCCCAACTTCTTTCCAATTAGTGATTTTCCCAGTGAAAATATCAATCAGTTCTTGTTGAGACAAGTTTTTTACTTTTAACTTTTTGTTGATAATTGGTGCAAAACCAATAACAGCAACTTTATGGTCAATAATTTTATCAACCGCTATTCCTGACTTTTCTTCGGCAAAAATATCAGAATTACCAATTTGAAAAGAACCAGCAGCAACTTGAGCTAAACCAACACCAGAACCGCCCCCTTGAACCATGATAATTTCATCAGGATTTTGCTTCATATATGACATAGAAGCATGTTCAACCATTGGCTGCAAAGCAGTTGAGCCACCAGCTGTGACCTGTTTATTTCCAGAACCACAAGCTGCCAATGCAAATAAACTTACACTGGCCATCAAAGCAATAAAAATTTTCTTCTTCATAGCTTAATTATAACATAATGCCCCCTCAAAGGTCGCTTGATGACAGCGTTCTTATGTAAATGTTTTGTAAATAATACGGGAAAATGCTCAATTCTTAGAGAATGAGCAGCTTCCTGTCTTTAGGGAAAGAATATGAAGATATATTTAAAGTCCAATGCTCAGTAAACCCTGTTTAAATTCACTGAACATTGATTTTATAAAAAAGTAGCTGAGCATAAAATTTTAATTTATGAAGAAGAAAATTTTTATTGCTTTGAATGATGTGATTAACCACTACTTCTTATACATAATTATTTTACTGACAAACTGATTTCTGTCGAAATTGAATCAGCCTTCGTCTTATTTTTTAGTAATATTTCCGTCAGCATCACGTTCAACTTTCATGTCGCTGATTGGAATATATCCTAATTTTTTAATGTCTTTGTTGTTTTCAGAAACATATTTGATGAAGGCTTTATCCGCCGCTGTTTCTTTTTTAGTATTCGTGTACATATGTTCGTAAGACCAAACTTTATAGTCATTAGTTACAACATTTGCTTCAGTTGGCTCAACACCATCAATCGAAATATCTTTGATGTCTTTACTTGTATCAACATAAGAAAGTGCAACATATGAGATGGCTCCTGGTGTTTGACCTACCATTTGAACAACTGAACCAGACGCATCTTGTGTTGGTCCTTTAACTTCTGTTGCACCACCCAGTGCAAACTTATCGAAATTCACGCGTGTTCCAGAACCTTCAGTTCGACCGATAACAGTAATCTTTTGATCTAAACCACCCACTTCTTTCCAGTTTGTCACTTTACCAGTAAAGACGTCTTGCAATTGTTGTGAAGTTAAATTTTTCACATCAGTTTTAGCGTTAATAATTGGGGCAAAACCAACAACTGCTACTTTGTGATCAGTAATTGCTGAAGCATCAATTCCGGATTTTTCCTCAGCAAAAATGTCAGAGTTCCCAATTTGGAAAGAACCAGCAGCCACTTGGGTCAAGCCGACACCAGACCCACCACCTTGCACAGTTACTTGAACAGAAGAATTTTTAGCCATAAATTCTGTTGACGATTGTTGTGCTAATGGTTGAAGAGCTGTTGAACCTCCAGCGATAATTTTTCCTGACAAAGCTTTGTCAGAAGAACTAGAGCTGCTAGATGATGAACCATTTGATGAACCACAGGCCGCCAAAGTCAACAATGCACCAGCAGTAATGAGACCAACAAGAATTTTCTTTTTCATGAGAAGTTTCTCCAATTAATTTCTAAATAAGTTGTTAAGCTTTTTGCTTACAAAACTATTTTATCATCGAAAGACCGAATCGCTTGTAAACACTTAGTAAATACAAGGTAAATGGAACGTAAATACTTTTTTCTTTAGAATTCTTTTTTATAATTACTGAAAACTAGTAAAAAAATACTGACAGTCGCTCTGTCAGTATTTTTAATCATCGTTAACGATTGTAAGCTTTAAGCTGTCTTGCAATATCGCGATTTTGCTCTTTGCGTTTAAGGCTTTCTCGCTTATCATAATCTTTTTTACCTCGAGCAAGTCCCATCAGCACTTTGGCAAAGCCATTTTTCAAATAAACTTTTAAAGGAATAAAAGTAATTCCTGTTCCTGATAATTCTTTATCAATCTTAGCAATTTCTTTTTTATTGAGCAATAATTTTCTCGTGCGCAGCTCCTCAACATTAAAAATATTTCCTTGCTCAAATGGCGCAATATGAACATTTGATAGCCAAACTTCGCCATTGCGAACTCTGGCAAACCCATCTTTGAGTTGAATTTTTGCCTGCCGAACCGACTTAATCTCCGTTCCTGTCAGCACAATTCCCGCCTCAAAAGTCTCATAAATTTCATAATCATGCCGTGCTTTTTTATTCTGAGCTAGCGGCTTATCTTCTGTATTTTTTACCATATTTATCATTCCCCAAGAATCTCTTAATTTAATTTTACCATAAGACCACAAAAATGTTAGGCAATTACAGATTTTCTCGCCCCCAAAGATCTAGTTGCTGCATAAAAGGTACTAAATCTTCTCCTTTTTTGGTCAAATAATATTCAACATGTGGTGGAATGGTCTGAAAATCTTTGCGGATAACCAAATCGTGTTCCATCAAAAGCTCTAAAGACCTCGTCAACATCACATTAGTAATTCCGTTAACTTCTCTTCGCAATTGATTAAAACGAATCCCCTCATGATTACATATTATCCAAAGAATTTTTAATTTCCATTTTCCCCCAAAAATATCCATGACTTTACTCACACCACATTCTTGATCCATTTGTGCTCCTTAACATTTTTACAGTAACAAAAAAGTGCGTACTATCTTTTTATATTCTATTATATTATAATAACTCCATCAATAAATCAAGGAGAACAAGAATGACACAATTAGACTTTTTAGATGGACGCAAATCCGTCAGAACTTTTGATCCCACAGCACAAATCAGCAACCAAGAAATTATGGATATTCTTAGCCATGCGGCTAATGCCCCTTCAGGAAATAATTTCCAACCTTGGAAAGTCTTCGTTGTCAAAAATAAGGAAAAACAAGAAATCTTGAAAAATATTTCTTTCAAGCAACAACAAATTGCCGATGCCTCCGCAGTATTTCTAATTTTTGGCGACAAAAGTAACTACGATATTCAAAAAATTATGAAATTCAATTTAGAAAATCACATCATTTCAGAAAATCAGCTGACAGAAAAAACTAGTCGAGTACATACTTATCTAAAACTTCATCCCGAGGATATCTGTAACGAAGGGCTCAGATTTGATAACGGACTTTTTGCCATGAATCTGATGCATACAATCAGAGAATTTGGCTACGAGTCTAATCCTATGCGCGGTACTGATTTCCAAAAAATAATGGAATTTTTAAATATTCCTCAAAATCTTGAACCTATCCTAATGCTACCTCTTGGTAAACCCTTAAAAGCAGGTTATCCCCATCGGCGTTACCCTACCAATGATTTTGTAGAAATTATTGAATAAAATTTTTTATCGCAGCCAAAATTTTCTCAACCAAAAGCTGGTAAGCTTCTAAAGTAAAATGTAAACCATCAACTCTTAACAAGGCTTTTGGGTTTTCTTGTTCCAACATGACCTGGTAAATATCAATCAACTTGAGCGATTTTTCTTTTGCCAAATCAATTGTTGCCTGTCTAAAAAGTTCAACCTCAGACAGCCGACTATAATGCGTCGGTTCGTCATCATTATAAAACGGAGGAGTAATTAGAACTGTTCTTTTTGCATCCAGTTGTGCAATCATTTGCTCTAAATTATCCTGAAATTCTTTTGTCCGAATCAAATGATAAGGTGAAGCATCATTTGCCCCAAAGAAAATGAAATTTAAATCAGCTTTTTCCTCAACAACATATTTTAGTCGAAGAAGTCCTCCGTAAGTATCATCTCCATTGATTCCATGAAGCAAAACTTTAACATCTGGCTCTTTTTTCTCAATTAATCTTGCCAGAATATTTGATGATCCTCCTTCGTCCATACCAAATCCATTTGTGATAGAATCCCCAAAAATCGCTATCTTCATTTTAGACTTCTCTTTCAAGTATTTTTCTCATTTTATCACAAATACTTGCTGACCAAAAAAGAAAAAATATCGTAGATGATCTACGATATTCTTGTCTTATCCTAATTTTTCAGCAACAGCTGTCAAAAGTTCAGGAATTCCTGCTGCATTTGAACCACCGGCCATAGCCATATCTGGTTTTCCACCACCACGACCATCAACAAATGGTGCTAATTCTTTAACTAAATTACCCGCTTTTACATCTGACGATTTAGAAGCCACTAAAAGACTTACTTTTTCACCAATTGTAGCGACTAAAACGAGGACATCTGACAATTCTTTTTGTTTCCAAATATCTGCCAAATTACGTAAGCCATTGGCATCTGGAACAGTGACTTGACTCGCAATAAAGCTTACAGAACCAGCTCTTTGTACATTTTTGAAGATTTCATCTGATTGGCTCGCTGCAAGTTTACCAGCTAAAGCATCATTTTCTTTTTGAGCTGCTTTAAGTTCATCTTGTAAGTTAGAAACTTTTGCGACGATTTGTGAAGCTTGTGGTGCTTTAACCAATCCAGCCACTTCGCTCAAAGTATTTTCAGCATCTTTGAAAGCTTCATAAGCTTTTTGACCTGTCACAGCAATAATCCGGCGCACACCAGAACCAATTCCTTCTTCTTTAATAATCTTGAAAAGACCAATTTGAGAAGTTGTTTGCGTATGTGTTCCTCCACAAAGTTCGATTGAATAATCTCCAATTTTTACAACACGAACATTTTTACCATATTTTTCACCGAAAAGAGCCATTGCACCCATTTCTTTTGCTGTGGCAATATCGGTTTCAATCGTTTCAACTTTCAATGATTGCCAAATCACTTCATTAACTTGACGCTCAATTTCAGCCAACTCTTCTTTGGTTACTTGAGCAAAGTGAGTGAAGTCAAAGCGCAAGAATTCCACTTCATTAAGTGAACCAGCTTGTAGTGCATGATTCCCAACAATATTATGCAAAGCAGCATGAAGTAAGTGAGTCGCTGTATGGTTTTTCACAACAGCAGAACGACGTTCTTCATCAATTTCTAAAGTATAAGTTTCCCCAACTTTAAGTGGTGAGGTAGTTTCCACAGAATGAAGATTTTGTCCATGTGGTGCATGTTGAACATCTAATACAGTTGCCACCTCTTGACCATCAGCATTTTTAATGACTCCATGGTCAGCCACTTGACCACCCATTTCAGCATAGAAAGGCGTCACATCAAATACTAATTGAGCTTTGCCAGTAACTTCATCAACAAGCTCATCATCTTTTATAGCCACGAGTAATTTTGCTTGGGATTTTTTATCTTCATAAAGGAATTTTGAGTCCACTTCGATAGAAGACAAAGTTTCATTTTGAGCACCCATTGAACCACCCTTAACCACAGCCGCACGCGCACGGTCTTGTTGAGCTTTCATAGCTACTTTGAATCCTTCATGGTCAATTTTGAATCCTTCATCTTCTGCCAATTCTTCGGTTAATTCGACAGGGAATCCATATGTATCGTAGAGGCGGAAAATATCAGCCCCTTCAATTCTATCTTTACCTTCAGCCTTAAGATTTACCAAAAGCTCATCAATCAATTTTTGACCTGCATCAATCGTCCGATTGAAAGTTTCTTCTTCACGGTCAATAATTTGCATGATGAAATCTTCTTTTTCGAGAACTTCTGGATAATAAGATTGCATGATTTTACCAACAGTTGGCACGAGTGAAGCTAAAAATTTACCTTGAATTCCCAATTTTTTACCGTGCATAACCGCGCGACGAAGTAAACGACGCAAAACATAACCACGCCCTTCATTTCCTGGCAAAGCACCATCCCCAATAGCAAATGAAAGTGAGCGAATATGGTCAGCAATCACTTTGAAACTCATATTTTCACTGTCTGGACTGTAAGTTATTCCAGAGAGTTTCTCAATTTCGCGAATAATTGGCAAGAATAGGTCTGTATCAAAGTTTGTTTTACCACCTTGAATAATGCAGACCATCCGTTCAAGCCCCATTCCCGTATCAATATTTTTCTGTGGTAATTCAGGATATTCCGAACGTGGAATCGCTGGATTCGCATTAAATTGTGACAAAACAATATTCCAAATCTCGATATAACGGTCATTTTCAATATCTTCAGCCAATAATTTCAAACCAACATGTTCTGGGTCGTAAATCTCCCCACGGTCAAAGAATATTTCTGTATCTGGACCTGAAGGACCAGCACCAATTTCCCAGAAATTATCTTCAATTGGGACAAGATGTGTTGGATCAACTCCAACTTCAACCCAGCGATTATAGGTATCTTTATCAGCTGGATAATAAGTGATATAAAGTTTTTCTGCTGGAAACTCAAACCATTCAGAACTTGTCAATAATTCCCAAGCAAAAGCAATCGCTTCATTACGGAAATAATCACCAATTGAAAAATTTCCAAGCATTTCAAACATGGTGTGATGACGGGCAGTTTTTCCGACATTTTCAATATCATTTGTCCGAATCGCTTTTTGAGCATTAGTCAATCTTGGATTTTCAGGAACGACTGAACCATCAAAATATTTTTTTAGTGTTGCTACTCCTGAATTAATCCAAAGCAAAGTTGGGTCATTCACAGGAACAAGACTTTGCGAAGGTTCAACAGTATGACCTTTTGATTTGAAAAAGTCGAGGAACATTTGGCGAACTTCTGCGGAAGTCATAGTTTTCATTATTTTCTCCTTTTATAAAAAGTTTATAGCTTAGCAATAAACTTATCTTGTATACTTTGTTAATGTTTTCACAATAAAATAATAAAATTCTACCGTAAACAAAGGGGCGCATACAGTTATACCGCGGTACCACCCTTATTCACGATAGAATTTCTATCATCTTACTTTGGTTGTTAGAGCAGTTCTCTCTGCTGTAAGCACTTTTATCAACTTGCTCATTCTCACCATTTTGAGCTCTCTTTAAAGTTGATTTTTATTAAATTATTTAGATGAAGATGTACTTGATGTTTGAGTGAATTGTGAGAAGATTGATGCAAAAGCAGATTCTTTCACAGTGACATTATTCTTTTTAAGGTACTTAGCAATAACTCCGCTGACAAAGGTTGTATCTTGTTCTTTTTCAGCTTTAATGACATTTTTAAGTTCTTTTTTATACTTGTTCATGTCACTACCTTTTTCAGAAGATTTAACCATCTCAACAATGTAGTAAGAAGTAGCCCCAGTTGATGCACTAGTATATTCAATTACGCTTGAAAATTCACCATTTTTCAACTTAAATGCTGCAGTTTGAACCTCAGTTGGCACAGTTGTTGATGTTGAATTAAAAGTGACTTTACTTGCAGCATTTGTTTTCTCAAAGCTTGCTTTACCAGCATCATCTTTTTTAGCAGCTAAAGCTTTAGTCGCTGCATCTTTTGAAGTTTCAGAAACAACATAAGCTGTTACATCTGGATGATAAGATTCCCAAGCTTTTTTGAGATTGGCATCGGTATATTGCGTTGCTTCGATTTCGTGGTCAATTGCTGCTTGCTCAAGCATTTGTGTACGCATGTATGGTGTGAAACTTGCTTCTGTCAAACCTTGTTGTTGCAAAGCTGAGGCAAATTGGCTTCCATACTGATCTTTGAGAGATTTAACTTTTTTGTTGACATCTTTATCAGTAACTTCTTTTCCAAAATCTTTAGTAAAAATTTTATCAAAGGTTAAATTTTGAAGCAAAGTATTTGTCGGTTGTGACGGGAATTGTTTAGCTTCCTTGTATAAATCAGAAACGCGAATGGTATCACCTTTCATTGTGATGATATCCTTGCTTGCTGAATCACTGCTTGAGCAACCAGACAAGGTTACCAATGCGGCTCCGGCAAAGACTGTAGCCATAACTAATCCGAGTTTTTTGAATTTCAAGATATTCTCCTTCGCATCATTCGTTGTTTGTAGCTTTTTGTACTAAAAACACACTTTTATTTTTAAGTTGTTGTAATTATATCATAAAAAATTAAAGAAAGCTTTATTTATGCAAAAAAACTTTCTAAAATTACTGAGACTTATATCAGCAATTTTTATGCTTTTTTTATCATTAATAATCCATCACCTAGCGGAAGAACGCTGGTCATATATTTAGGATTATCAAAAACTTCATCAAAAAGTTTTCTTAAGCCTCGTTCCAAAGCTCGTTGATTTCTTTTAACTTCCATGATTGGCAACAATATTTCACCAGCTTGAAAAACATCATCCATTAGGATAAGGCCATTTTCTGAAAGCAATTCAAGTGATTTAGGTAAGAATTCAACATATTTCGACTTGGCTGAATCCATGAAAACAAGATCAAATGGACCTTTTAATTCTTGCAAAACATCTGCAGCATCTCCTTCTTTAAGCTGAATTTGATTGCGGTGATCGTATTTAGTTAAATTTTTCTTGGCTAGCTCAATCATTTCAGGATTACGATCGATGGTCACAATCTCAGCTTCTGGAACTTCTTGTGCCATTACTAAGGCTGAAAAACCAATAGCTGTACCAATTTCCAGAATTCTTTTAGGCTTGAGCAGACTCAATAGCATTTGAAAATAGAGAACTGTTTCATGTGGAATAATAGGAATGTTATTTTCTTTAGCAAAGTTTAGGACTTCTGCAAGTTCTCCAGTCACTTGTGTTTGACTTGAACGCATCCATTCGACTAACTCAGCTTTGACAACTGGTCGATTCATCATGGGGTTACTTGTGCTCTTATATGTTTCAACCATTTTTAAAGATGGACTCCTTTTTCAACTAATTTTTCTAATTCATTCAAACGTTTTTCAAAAAGCTTAAAAGCAGACTCTAAGTAATCTGTAGATTCCATATTAACTCCAGCTTTTGCAATCACGTCTAGTGGATAGGCTGATGAACCAGCTTTTAAATAATCAAGATAATTTTGGCGGTCAGTAGCCGAACCATGCACCACTTTTTCAGCTAGAAATGAGGCTGCGGCAAAGCCTGTTGCGTATTGAAAAACGTAAAAATTATAATAGAAATGCGGAATTCTTGCCCATTCAAACTGAATTTCAGGATTTTCTTTGGCAGATAAGCCATAATATTTTTCATTAAGTTCGCCATAAAGAGAATTCAAAAATTCGCTCGTCAATACTTCACCTTCAGCATCGACTTCGTGAATTTTTTGTTCAAATTCAGCAAATTGACTTTGACGAAATACGGTTCCTCGAAAACTATCTAACCAATGGTTCAAAAGAGCAAAACGTTCCTTTTCATCATTGCTTTCTTTGAGCAAAGTCTCAGTTAAAATATTTTCATTGGTAGTTGAAGCAATCTCTGCTAAGAAGATTGGGTAATCTCCATAAACATAAGGTTGATTTTCCCTCGTAAAAGTGCTGTGAATAGAATGCCCCATCTCATGAACCAATGTAAAAAGATCGTCCAATGTCCCTTGCCAATTGAGTAACATGAATGCCTTGGTATCATAAGAACCACCTGAGTATGCCCCTGACCGTTTCCCGACATTTTCTTCAACATCAATCCAACGTTCATCAAAAGCCGCTTTAACTTTCTGACTATACTCTTCACCAAAAATTGCAAGCACTTCTTGCGCTTTCTTAACTCCTTCAGTGTAATTGAATTTATAATCTAAATTAGATAATGGAGTATAGATATCATACATCTTGAAATCAGAAATTCCTAAGATTTTTTTACGTAATTCAATATAGCGATGTAAAAGTGGTAAGTGTTGATGAATGCCTTCTATCAAGACGTCATAAACTTTTTCTGGAACAAAATTACTCATCAAAGCTGCCTGACGTGCTGAATCATATGCGCGTATTTGGGCATTGAAATTATGAACTTTTACATTGGTCTGCAAAGTTTTTGCATAGGTATGCTGATATTGTTCATAATTGCTGTAAAGTGCTTCATAAGCCGCTTTTCTTACTTCCCTGTTTTTACTTTCCATAAGAGAGCTATAATTTCCATGTGTCAACTGAATCTTTTCTCCCAATTCATTTTTAACAAAAGGAAATTTAACATCTGCATTATCGAAAATTTCAAAAGTCTCCGAAGGACTTTCAAAGATTTCACCCGCTGCCGCCAATATTTTTTCTTCTTTTTGACTAAGGATATGTTCTTTTTTAGCAAATAAACGTTCAAACATGTGATCGTAATTTTTCAATTCCTGAAGGATTTCTAACCATTGTTCGTAGGTTTCTTTTGTAATTTTTAAAAACTCAGGTTCATAAAAGGCATAGCTTTCCCCAAAATTAACATAGAGGGCCGTTGCTTTTGATTGATATTCTTGATACTTTGCTTCTCTTGTATCTTGATCATTTTTCATTGAAGCATAAACATAAAGCTTTTCAACTTTTTGAGAAATTGATAGCATATTTTTAGTAATTGTCAGTAAAGTTTCTGCTGAATCAAGTAAATGACCTTTATCATTTGTCTCAACAAGCGAAAGCTCTTTTTTTACCTTCTCTAATTCTGTTTCCCATTTTTGATCTGTTGAAAAAATTGTTGTCAAATCCCAAGTCAAGGCTTCAGGGATTTCATTTCTATTTTTTACCATAATTGGTACTCCTTTTTAGCTTAAAACTCTTATTTCTTATAATAATGAGAATAAAATAAAATAATAAAATCCTATTATTTTTCCTTCTTCTGCTTTCCCATTATAGCATAGAAACAGGGAGGATAGAGCATTTCAAGGCTATTTCTTTGGAAATTTATTAAAAAATTTTCATAGTAAAGCTTAACATTTTGATCAATCTGAGTAAAAGTTGTGATCGTCATTTCGTCAGTAAAACTCTCTAGTAAATTTAAACCTAGTGGAGCAATGTATGGACCTTCAAATTTTTTCGTCAGTAAATTTTCTCCTTTTTGATAATATTTTTCTTGAATTTTCATCCATTTTGGTGATTGATAGTATAATTGCTGACGAATAAAACTAGAAAGTTTAGGATCTTTAAAAGTAGGAATTTTCACCAGTTTTTGCGCCAAATAAGGTAAGCGTAGATGCGCAATAAGTCGTCCTTTTCCAAAAGGAATTTCCTCTTGTAAGCAAATGATTCTGCCGCGTAAATCCTCATGAATAAGAGATTTTAATCTTAATTTTTTCCTCTGAAAATCTAACTCCCAATAAAAGAATCCTCTATTTTCCGAGAAATAAACTAAATTTTTTTGAAGTTTTGTCACCTGTTCAGCCAGCCATAAATCCTTTCCCATCAACCAAAGCACTTTAAAGCCATGCGCCTTATAATTTTCTGTACGTTCTTTGAGGCGCTTAATAGATAAATGAGAGCATTGTATCTCAATAGCGATTTTGTCATTTACTAATAAATCTGGTCTTTGGTTAAGTTCGGGCAAATAGCGTTCAATTTCGACTTTGTCAGTCCTTTTAAACCACTGATATAATATTTTTTTCAAACCTAAATGCTGTTCTGACTCATTTTCCAACCATAAATTGCAGCTCTTTAGAGATTTATGGGCAAAATGAAGAACTTTTATCTGCCCATTTTTAATAAGTAGCTCTGCATGACAAGAAGGACAATAAAATTTCCCGGTCAATTCTTTGCGTTCTAATTCCAGTAAGTTTATTATTTTATTATTTTCATCAATTGCTGTCAGCATAATATTTTATACGAAAAAAATATAATTTTGTCACAAAAAAAGTTACTAACTAGTCTGTCAGTAACTTTTTACTATTATCTATTATTCCAAAGATAACCGATTTGCGAAAAGATAGCAATAACAAAGAAAAAAGCAACAATGATTCCCACCCATTTAATATGTTTTCTCTTTTCATAATTCATAACTGCAATAAATTCACGAATAAAGGCGGGAACACGATAATACATCGCTGTTTTTCCTCCTTTTCCTCCTTGAGCATCAATTTTTAAAGTTGCTGCAAAAAGTGCCGCCCGAAACACATGATAATCGGAAGTGAAAAACATAAATTTTTCTTTAATTAGGCGAGAAGAAAAAACCAAGTTTTCATATGTCGTTCTAGATTGGTCTTCAAGCATAGTTCGCTCAATTGGAAAGCCGAGCACTTCTACTGCATATTTTTGCATGGCTCTCGCTTCTGAAAGTTTTTCATCTGGACCTTGTCCGCCTGAAAAAACCAAAATAGTTTCATTATCTCGCACGGCTTTGACTGCTGCTAAAATTCGATTTCCTAATAATTTTCCAACATGCTCTCCTTGAATAAGACCTGCCCCTAAGACAACATGATAGGCTGCTCTTTGTTTTCGAACGCGTCGTCCATAAACCCAACTTGATAAAAAGAAAATACCAAACTGCCAAGCCAAATAAATTGATAGGACTGGATAAACAATTCCTAAAATCTTCAACCAAATCCAACTATCTGGTAGTCTTCCCATAGACAGATAAACCCAGTCAATTAGTAAAAATGCCAAAACAACAATAGGCAATAAAAGATTACCAATGGATTTTGACTCTCTTCGCCACATTTTAATCGTTAAAACAACAATACTAATGGAAACAACAATTCCTATTGTCATTGGTATCAATAATAATATTATAAAAGCTTCGGTAAAAAGTAGCCAAAGTAGTACTTTTTGTTGTAATTCTGTCAAGGCTAATCCAGAACCAATAATTCCATTTATCGTCACCCACAAAAAAAGTAGGGCAAAAAAGGATAAGCGCCCCAATCGTAAGGTCCGTAAATCTTTCAACTTTCTGATTTTCCACCAGAAAATAGTAGTCAGTCCTGCAAAAAATATTGTCAGAACTGTTCCAAAAATAAATATTCCATTTTTCAAATCCATAATTTCATTATACCGTTACTTAAAGCCAACTGTCAATACATCAGGCTCTATGATTTAAATGAAGTATTTTGCTGACTATCTGTCATTTTATAGTAAATACATTATAAAAAAATTGTCCCCCAAATAGAGACAATTTATCATTTTTAAATAAAGCTTATTCATAAAAGAAGGTTTTGACATAGCCAATTGCTTTTTGATTGCTTGGCATTTCCGTATGCTCGGTGTTTGTTCCTTCTATTAGATAATGAGTAGCAGAGTTTCCATTTTTTATCAGCAAAGGATAAATTGAGAAGCCGTCAGCCCAAGGAACTGTACCGTCGGTTTCTTTCTTAGTATCATAAGCTCCTTCTAGTAGCACAACTTGGATATTTTTATCCACACGTTCATAATTTTTCAACCAAAAATCATAATATTTTGTTTTAATTTTGGGTCCGTCAGCAAGAACTTGTGCAAGCGTTTGGTCAGGCTGTGCCGTACAAGCATTGTACTGACCATCAAGAGAAACAAACTTTTTAATCGGCGGAAGGCTTCGGTCATAACCATGGTCAATCAAATAATTGTAAACACCACCGCCACCAGCTGAATAGCCCAAAACGTTGGCATAAGCAACGTTATAATGCTTACCGAGATAAGACATGATAGCCATTAATGAGGCTTCATATTTATCGGAATTATTCGTTCCTTTGACCATTCCGACCTCAATTGTCGGATAGGCATTACGTTTGTCAATTGTTCCAGTCACTTTGAGTGAATAATTGTGTTCTGTGTCAACAACAATTGTCAGCCCTTTTTTAGCAGGGTATCTTTGTCCGCAGTAACACTATTAATCATTGTATCCATCGTTGACGCATAGCCACTTGAGCCAGTAATATAAATCGTCGGATAAATAGGACGGTCTTTTGCTGCTACAAGTGGGTGTGGCGGAAGAATAGAGTGACCAATGAAGATACCGATAACAAAGACTGCAATAAAACTCACGATAAGAGAAATGATTTTTTCATGATTTGATTTTACCACAATTTATTAAATATTCCCAATTTATTATTTTTATTTTTAATATCCTATTTTTCTTTCTCAAAATTTGAATTTTACCACATTCAAATAACTAATAGATTTGTTTTATTTAAAATAATACTCACACTTCTAATATTGTAATCTACAAATTTTAATAAGAAAACTCATCAAATATTTTTGATGAGTTTTTATTGTTTATAAGACAGCCAATACTGCAAAGTTAATTAAGAACAAGAGAGCAACGACCCAAATTACAGGTTTAATTTCTTTCACTTTTCCGGTGAATAATTTGACAAGGATATAAGTGATAAATCCAGCTGCAATCCCATAAGAGATTGAATAAGCAAGTCCCATGAATACTGAGGCGAAGAAAGCAGGAATCGCTTCTGTCAAATCACCCCATTTAATTTCTTTAAATGAACCAAGCATCATCATCCCAACGATAATCAAAATTGGTGCTGTTGCTTGTGTTGGAACAATCGCAAGAAGTGGCAAGAACAAGCTTGAGATAGCAAACATAATTGCTGTTACAACTGATGCAAGACCAGTACGTCCTCCTGCACCGATTCCGGCAGCAGACTCAACATAAACGGTTGTATTTGATGTTCCGAAAATTGCTCCGATTGGAGTAGCAATCATGTCAGCAAACAAAGCTTTGTCCATTTTTGATGAGAAACCATGGCTTGTTTCCATGTCTTTCAAATCTTCATCAGTAAAGATTCCTGTCGCACGACCAGTTCCGATGAAAGTCCCGATTGGGTCAAAGATTGAAGTCAATGAGAAAGCAAGAACTGTCATTAATACTTCAATATAACGTGATGAATCAGAGAATAAAGAACCAAATCCTTTTGGACCAAATGCTGCACCAAAGGTTGTTCCCATTTGATTGATTGCAGTCCCCAAATTATTTTCAGCAAATAAAGTATTCACATCAACTTTAACCACGCCAGTCAAAAGAGCCAAGATAGTTGTTACTAAGATTGAAAGCAAAATACCTGCGCGCCATTTACGAATAACAAAGAACATTGTCACGACAATCCCAACAAGTGCTACCAATACTCCTGGGTTATTAAAAGTTACAAGCTCTGGAACAATTGATGAATTTGCTGTAATTGTTCCGTGATTGTTCACATAAGTTCCTGGGTCAGCGATGAAGCGCAAAATTCCAGCGTTTTTAATCCCGATGTAGGCAATGAAAATCCCAATCCCACCACCAATGGCATGTTGCAAGCTTTCTGGAATTCCAAGAATGATTGCTTTACGAATTGAAGTAAAAGTGATGATAATATTGATTATCCCACAAATGAAGACCATTGCCAAGGCCTCTTGCCAAGTGTAACCAAGTGACAATACAACCGTGTAAGCAAAGAAAGCATTTAAGCCCATTCCGGGAGCCAGAGCGTAAGGAACATTAGCGATTAAAGCAATTGCAAGTGTCCCAACAATAGAAGCTAAAATAGTTGCTAAGAAAACTGCTTGGACAGGCATCCCTGTTGTCCCCAAAACTTGTGGGTTAACAAAGAGGATATAACTCATGGCAAAGAATGTAGTCAATCCAGCCATTATTTCACGGCCAACTGTTGTGCCGTTTTCTTCAAGTTTAAAGAACTTGTTCACGAATAATTTCTCCTTTTAGGGTCTAAGATTAAAATTTCAACCCTTTGATAAAAAGTTGTCTTTGCTTAAAAAGCAAGCACGTCATAAAATAAAAAACATTATATTATTATTCTAATCAGTTTTGATTAAGGAAACAAGATTTTTAGTAGAAAAATTACTTCAAATCCTTAAATCGTTCGGTAATAACGAACGAATTTTTTGAAAAGCCCTTTCTTGTTCGTAGAACTTGGGTAATTCCTTTCCAGCTTATATCTATGTTATAATGAATAAATTGATAACTAAATTTTAGACTAAGGGGAGTTTGAATGGAGAACTACAAAGAACGTAAACTGATTGCGATTGATTTAGATGGTACTACTTTGCAGTCCGATGGACGTTCAATCAGCCGTTATACCAAATATATTTTTAAACAGGTAGAATCACTTGGACATATTATTTGCATCACAACTGGACGTCCTTTTAGAATGTCTTTGGATGTTTATCGTGAGCTTGAGTTGACTAGCCCGGTCATCAATTTTAATGGTGCTTTGATTTCAATGCCAAATGATAAAAACTGGGAACACACTAAGTCTTATTATATTGACCGTTCTTTTATTTTTGACCTTCTGCGTCATCAGCAAAACTTTAATCTACATTTTTTTGCTGTTGAATATCGTAGAAAGTTCTTTCTAAACACTTTCCGTAACGTTGAACCTAAACTTTTTGGTGTAGAAAAATTCCAGCCCTATAACCGTCTCCGGGCAGACCGAGTTACCGAAAATCCCCACGCGGTACTTCTTTCGACTCGTCAAAAAGATAAATTAGGCTTGGCTGAGGAAATGAAACGTCATTATAATGGCAAAATAGATGTGGGCGTTTGGGGTGGTCCAAATGGAATTTTAGAAGTCGTCCCTAAAGGAATCTCTAAAGCTTCAGGCCTTAATCACCTTCTTAAAGTTCTTGATATCCCGCTAGAAAATCTTATTGCTTTTGGTGATGAACATAATGATATTGAGATGTTTAAACTTGCACCTCAAGCCTATGCTATGAAAAATGCTTCTGCTAGGCTCACTCCTTACGCCAGTGAAATTCTTCCTTGGACAAATGATGAGGATGGGGTGGCTAGACAACTCGAAAAACTCTTTTTAACTCCCAATAAATGATGCTTATACCAGTCTCTGACTGGTATTTTTTTAATCTATCCCAATAAACAACAGTCTGTCAAATTCTTTTGACAGCTCCATTTTTTGAAAATGTAAATGAATCGGCTTATAATGAAAGAGCATACATCTCTAGAAAATGTCCAATATTTAACAAAGATTTCAAAATACTAAGGAGCACTTATGAAAGTTTCAATATTCTCCACTTGTGTGATGGACCTAATGTTTCCACAAGTTGGAATTGCAATGGTTGAAGTCCTTGAACGTTTAGGGATTGAAACAGATTTACCAGAAGGACAAATTTGCTGTGGACAGCCCACTTATAATTCTGGCTTAGTCAAAGAATCTATGCCAACAATCAAAAATCAGATTGATGCCTTTGAATCTTCTGATTATGTTGTTGGTATTGCTGGTTCTTGCTCAGGGATGTTTACAGAATATCCTCATATGTTTGATGAAGGTGACCCTTATAAGCAAAAAGCCATTGATTTGGCCAATAAATCTTATGAATTTACCCAATTTATTTACCGTGTCCTAGGTCTTGAGGACCTTGGCGCAACTTTTAACGGTGAAAAGGCCACTTATCATCGTTCTTGCCACATGACAAGAATCTTAGGCGAACGAGAAGCGCCATTTATCTTATTAGATAAAGTGAAAGGTCTTGAAGTTCTACCTCTTCCTCATTTAGAAAATTGTTGTGGTTTTGGTGGAACTTTCTCAGTTAAATCTCCTGAAATTTCGGAAATGATGGTCACTGAAAAAACAAATGATATCTTATCAACAGGTGCTGAAATTTTAATATCTGCCGACCTTGGTTGTTTGATGAATATTGCTGGAAAACTAAATCGTGAAGGCAAAAAAATAAGAGTGATGCATATCGCCGAAATTTTAAACACAAATGTTGATTTGGAACGAATCGATACTGTGAAAAATCCAGAATTCATAAGAGCATAGGGGGAGAAAATGGGACTTTCAACAAGTACAAAAACTTTCGCTGAACGTTTAGAAGAAAGTAAAAAAGACCAATTTGCCAAGGCCGCGGTAGCAAAAGCACAAGATGCCCAATGGGACAAGAGAGAATCAGCACGTGATGAACTAGGTAATTGGCAGGAATGGCGCAATATCGCAGAATCAATTCGTCAACATACTTTGAAATATCTACCCCATTATCTGACAGAGTTTTCAGATAATGTGGCCGCTCGTGGTGGTCACGTCTTCTTTGCTGCTGATGCTAAAGAAGCCAATGATTATGTTAAACGCATTGTTCTTGAAAAAAATGCAAAAAAGATTGTCAAATCAAAATCGATGGTGACTACCGAAGTGGATATTGATCCAATGTTGGTCTCACTGGCTGACGATATGGATATTTTAGAAACCGACCTTGCCGAATTTATTTTGTAAGTAGCCGACTGGGATGAGCCTTCACATATTGTTTTTCCAGCTTTGCACAAAAACCGCGACCAAATCCGCGAAATATTTGCTAAAAAATTGGGATATGAAGGAGACAATAATCCAGTTAATTTGGCTCGCTGTGCTAGAGATACCATGCGTAAGCTTTTCTTAAAATCTGAAGTCGGAATTACCGGTTGTAACTTTGCCATTGCCAATACGGGCGATATTAATCTGTCTACCAATGAAGGAAATGCTGATTTAACGATTTCAATTCCTAAGACACAAATTGTTCTGATGGGAATGGAAAGAATTGTTCCCTCTATCAAAGAAGCCGAAATTTTGGATAATATGCTGGCTCGTTCTGCCGTTGGCCAAAAACTGACGACTTATGTCACTTTTGCTGGTCAGCAGGCTGATGATGAGTCTGACGGTCCTGAGGACTTTCATGTTGTTATTGTTGATAATGGACGCTCAAATGCGATTGGGACTGCTTTTGAAGCTGTTTTACAATGTATCCGCTGTGGGGCTTGTCTGAATGTTTGCCCAGTCTATCGTCAAATTGGTGGACATGCTTATGGTTCGATTTATCCAGGACCAATCGGTTCTGTCTTATCGCCTGTTTTGGGTGGTTATGAGCAATATGGCAATTTACCTTACGCCTCAACGCTTTGTGGGGCTTGTACCGAAACTTGTCCTGTCAAAATTCCTTTGCATGAACTTTTGATTGAACATCGTAAGGTCATGGAAGATGATCTCAATATGCATCATGACGGATCTTTTGTTAATTTTGAAATGAATACGATTGGGAGAGGAACGAGCTGTCCAGCTTTGTTTGGCATGGCTATCAATATGGCGCATACGGGTCTGAATGTCTTACCTAAAGCTAAAGAAGTCACTGTCGAAGGTTCAATTTTTGAATATGGTGCGGTCAGAAAAGCGCCAGCATTAGCCAAAGGTTGGACGGATGTGCGCGATTTACCAATTGCCCCTCCGCACAAAGATCAATTCCGTCAGTGGTATAAAAAACATAAGGCAGGTAAATAAAAATGACTGGAACTATTGAAAATCGTACAAAATTCTTGGAAACTTTGTTTGAAAAAAGTGGCGGTGTGGAACTTCCCTTTGAGCCTTATGTGCCAATTTCAGATTTGCCTGAGACTCATTTAGCTGATTTGACTTCTGATGAATTGTTAGAAATTTCCAAGGTTCAATCCGAACGAGTCTCCGCAAATTTAGTTGAAACAACTTCTTCTGAAATGAATGAAGTCATTCGTCAATTAATTGAAAAATCTGGTGGTGGACAAGTCATGATTCCTACAACAGATAAATTTAAAAATTTAGGGGTAAATGTTAACTCTGAAAACTTGGTGAAATGGAAAATCGGCAAAGAATTTCGTGATGAAAATATCACAGCCGCTCAAAATTCTAATGTTGTTGTAGCTGTTCCCAAATTTTTCCTTGCTGAATCGGCAACCATCGTGGTCGAGTCTGAAGCCGGTCAGGGGCGGTCATTGCATTTTCTACCTACGCATTATATTTCTGTGATTCCATTAAGTCGGATGTTGCCTCGTTTTACTCAAGCTGCTGACTGGTTTGATAAAAATAAGAAGCCTGGTTCCACTATTCACTTTATTTCTGGTCCTTCAAATTCTGGAGATATTGAAATGCAACTTGTAGTCGGCCTTCACGGTCCTCTAAAAATTAACTATGTGATTGTTAAGGATTTATAAAATAAAAAAGCTCTGCTGATAGCAGAGCTTTTATTATTATTTTTACTGACAGAATTTTTGTCAGTAATTTTTATTTTTAATCGCGATTTCCACCTGCGATACCGAAAAGACGGAGCAGGAAGAGGAACATGTTGATAAAATCAAGGTAAAGTGAAAGTGCCATTGAAATTGCCCAACCATCACTCACTTGTCCATTGTGTGCATTATAAACTTGTGTAATTTTTTGATTATCCCAAGCAATCAAACCTGAGAAAATCACAACACCTACTAGGCTAATAAGGATTGTAAGTCCGGTACTAGCAAAGAAGAGATTAAGCAACATTGCGACAATCAAGCCCCAAACTGCGACACCCAAAGCTTTACCCATACCAGATAAATTACGTTTAGTAAATCGTCCATAAACAGATAAACCAAAGAACATTGCTGATGCTGTAATAAAAGCTAAGGTAATATCAGTTGCGGTATACATCAAAAGAGTGAAGCTAATCAAGAATCCCATAAATGCTGCATATCCGATAAAAATCGGTAATGCCATTTTTGAGTTTTTCATTGCTAAACCTTGAAGTGATACCACCATCACTAATGGAATAATCCAGAGTACAAGGAAGAATAAACTTCCACTTTGGAGAATTGCTCTCATGTTATCTAAGAAAAATGTAATCATGATCCAAGAAACTAATGCAGAAACTAATACTCCTGCTCCCATCAATGCATAAATCTTACTAAAAAATGCATTCAATCCGTCGCTTCGTTGGTCAAAGATAACATCATTGTCATTCATATTTTTCATTATATTTGGCCTCCCTTTTTAATTTAATTCTAAGACTATTTTATCAAAATTTGCTCTTTTTGTCATCAGTCTTAGGTCTGATTTTTTATTTCTATTATTTACTGACCAAACGCTTATTCCTTTTTAGGAACGAGGGTTGTCAGGGCTTTTCGATAAACTTTAATATCTAATGGAAGCGGGTCACTTTTATCCCCATCAATTCTTGAATAAGGATTGTCTTTCTTTTTCTTTGAATGTGTGAGAATTTCTAAATGATCCGTGTCAAAATGAGTCATTTCCATAAAGTCTTCAAATTTACCTCTACGAAGTTTATTCAAATGAAAGAGGATATTGAACAAATTAATCTCTTTCAGTGAATAAACGCGGATAAGTCCATCGTCCACTTTGGCTTTTGGTGCTAAAGCTTGCATTCCTCCTATCGTATCCGTCATTGTAATCAATAATAGTTTTGTTCTTAAAGATTTCGTTTTTCCATTATACTTAACTTTGATGCGATACGTTTTATTATAGCGAATCACCTTGTAGGCGTCCTTAAGATAAGCTAAAGGACCAAATTTTTTCTTCTCAGAACCGCTCACATTTTGAGCAATATCTGCCAAAATTCCCATGGTCAGACTAGAAGTCATATAATCATTATTGACTTTAGCAATATCAAATTTTTGAATTTCTCCATGATTTAAATTATCAAGTGCTTCTTCTAAATCTTGTGGAATATGAAGTGATTTTGACAAATTATTGACCGTTCCATTTGGTACAATTCCTAAAATCGGTTTGGCTCCACCTTCAAACACACCGCCACAAATTTTATTGATTGTGCCATCACCTCCAAGAGCAATCACTAAATCGGTTTGCTCCTGACTTACTTTTTTGGCCAAATGAATGGCGTCCTCAGGACTTTCTGGATTAATAAAATCAACTTGGGAGTCTGAGTTTTCTGGTCTCGCAAAAAAATCCTTAATCTTTTTTAAAACTTTGTCTTCATCATTATTTCCCGAATTTTCATTATAAAATACCTTTACTTTTTTCATAGACTCACCTCCTTATTTTATTGATACGGAATCTATATCTTACACTATAATTCTAACATAGTCTGAAGAATCTCTGATGAGACTTGTTTCTTTTTACTGACAAGCTCCCTAGAAAAATTTCTCAAAACTGTCAGTAAATTAAAAAAGCCCATCAATTGATAGGCTTTTATTTTCTTTTTTTAGTCAATACTGAAATAAGGTAAACGTTTAAAATGCTTACGACGATTCCATTTGTATTTAAGGTTAACTGACCCTTCAAGGGTAGCTACATATTTATCAACAGCAGTAACAATCCAACTTTCTTTATAGCGTGGCGGATTGATTGTCGCACCGAACATATGTTTTATGATGATATCTTTCTCAAGGTCTGACAGAGTAGTCAGCTTGCGCGCATTACGGTAAGCAATATGCGGATGCACATAGGCATGGCTTTTAGAAAATTTTGTATTGCGCCAATCATAATAGAAAAGGTCATGCAAAAGTCCAGCTCTAGCTGTTGCTTTGGCATTGAGGCCACGTTTTTTCGCAATGAGATAAGAGACATAACTTACCCGCAAGCAGTGTTGCAAGCGTGTTGAAGTATAGTGATGTGTAATCCCATCAAGCTTTTTTAGCTCATCCATTTCTAACAGATGACCGACATAACTCATATATTCTGCGTCGTTAAACCACGGCTTTTCATCTAAATTCATGACTTGATTATAACACGTTAATTCTCTTTGTCAATACAATATCCTCTCTTTTTAGATTAAATTTTTCTTTTTAAATGCTTAGAAATTTATTTTTAATGCTTGTAAAATTTTGAAAATTCCCTTCTTTATCTTATTTCAGCTTTTATTTATTTATTATTTTCCAAAAGTATTTTTCGACTTTTTTCAAAAAAAATAAAGGTCAAGAGTTTACAAAAATTCAAAATTCCTGTATAATTGATAGGTATTAGAAAAATCTTGGAGGGTGTAGTGTGCCCACCTGGGACATACATCAACCGCTTTTCTATGAAAAGTAATAAAAGGAGACTAAAATGGCAAACATTAAATCTGCAATCAAACGTGCTGAATTGAATAAAATCGCGAACGAACGCAATGCACAACAAAAATCTGCAATGCGTACTCTTATCAAAAAATTTGAAGCTGCACCTTCAGAAGAACTTTACAGAGCTGCTTCTTCAACAATTGATAAAGCTGCATCTAAAGGCCTTATCCACGCTAACAAAGCTTCACGCGATAAAGCACGTCTTGCTGCTAAACTTGGCTAAGAAAAAATTTCTGTCTCTTTGACAGATTTTTTTATATCCAAAATTACTGACGAAGATAAAAAGACTGACAGAAATTTCTGTCAGTCTTTTTATCTATTTATTAAAAATCGCAAAATCTTGCTCAGTCAATCCAATTAAGGGATCAAAATTGCCAGATAAAATTAGCGCTTCTGTTAGAATTCCATTCCCCAAACTTTCAGTTTCTTCATAAAATAATGAAATTTCCTCAACTTTTGGTGCTGTTTTTTTTCTGACAGAAAAGTTTTCTAAGTTTAAGTCTGCTACTGATCCAAAATTTTTCTCTTTGTTAGATATTTCCTTCTTGTCAGTAACTTTTTTAGTTAAGGAATCTACTGACAGATTTTCAGCTGCAGGCTTATCATCCTTAAAACGCTCAACAAGAAAAGTTTTTCGATTAGCTCCTTCACGCGCCACAGCCTGAGCAAAGGCACGCTCTTCACCCAATAAAATTAAGCTTTGCTTTGCCCTCGTGATTGCTGTATAGAGTAAATTTCGCTCTAACATCCGTGAATAAGAAGAGACCATCGGGACGATGACCGTTGAAAATTCCGAACCTTGGGATTTATGGATAGACATGGCATAAGCAAGCGTAATTTTATACCATTCAGATCTGGGATAGGTCAATTCTTGACCATCAAAATCCATCACAATCTCATCTTGTTTACTGTCAGTATATTTTGCTGCAATCAATTCAACAATTTGTCCTAAATCTCCATTGAATACATTGGCCTCAGCGTCATTGACTAAATGTAATACTTTATCTCCTTCACGAAATTTTATATCACCCAAAACAAATTCAAGCCGGTCATTAAGCGGATTAAAGAGATTTTGCAAGAGAATATTCATTGCATTAATCCCAGCGGCCCCTTTATACATGGGCGCTAAAATTTGTAATTCAAAAGGATTATTTCCTCTTTTTTGCCAAGCACTAGCAATTTGCTCCACCGTTTGTGGTACAAAATTAGCACTCACTTCAAAATAAGAACGGTCAGTTTTTTTCACCGTAAAATCTGCAGGTAATTGTCCATCTTTGATATGATGAGCCAAATCGGTAATCGTTGAATCATCTCCCTGACGAAAAATCTTATCCAATTTTACTGACGGAATTTCTGGAATTTTTAATAAATCTGCAAAAATTTGTCCAGGGCCCACAGAAGGAAGTTGGTCAGCATCGCCAACGAGAAGGACTTTCATTGAACCAGGAATGGCTTGAAAAAGTTTGTTGGCTAGCCAAGTATCAACCATTGAAAATTCATCGACAATCAAAAGTGAACCTGACAACTCATTACCAAGCGCATCTTCTGCCTCATCTTGCCCTAAGCCTAAGTGCCGATGAATTGTTGCTGCTGGAAGTCCAGTCAACTCATTCATCCGTCTTGAAGCGCGACCAGTCGGTGCCGCCAATAAAATAGGAAAAACGTCATCATTATAATGGTCAGGGTCTAAATCTAACTGATAAAGACGGGCATAAGTTTCAATGAAACCATTAATAATCGTTGTTTTCCCCGTTCCTGGTCCCCCAGTCAAAATGAAAAATTGCTGATTCATCGCTCCAATGATGGCCTGTTTCTGAAGTTCATCATAAGTAATCTCTAAATCTTTTTCTACCTCTTCCAAAACTGTCAGTAACTTTTCGTCAGCAAAATCTTTTCCCAAACGATTAGTTAAGGCTGTCAGTGATTTTCGGATACCGTCTTCAGCAAAAAACAAGGAATTTTCAAATATTTTCGTTCCTTCTTGCTGTACTTTTCCATCAACAATTAAACCATTTATTTCCGCAGCAACTTCAGCTGGATTGACCTCAATATTTCTGGCTTCTTCAAGTAAATCAATCGTCAATTCCAGCAAGTTTTTAGCTTCAATATAAGTGTCACCCGTTGCTTGCGAATGCGTATTGACCTCATGCATCAAAGCCGCTCGAAAACGATTTGGACTATCCGCTTCAATCCCTAGTTCACTCGCAATTTTATCGGCAGTTTTAAAGCCCACCCCTTTAACTTCTTCCACAAGTTGATAAGGATTTTCCTCAATTTTTTCAATCGTTTCCTCTTTGTACAACTCATAAATTTGAAAAGTGAGTTTACTTGGCAAGCCATACTCCGCAAGCTTGGTCAGCACTTTTTCCATACCATGATTTTCACGCAAACGTTTGATAAATGAATTTTTTCTGGCTAGAGTTAATAAACCATCCAATTTCTCAGGCGCTTCTAAAATAGAATCTACCGTATTTTCAGGAAAAGTTTCAACAATTTTCTCTGCCGTTTTTTTACCAATCCCTGGAAATTTATCTGATGAAAAATACTTGACCAAACCAGCACCAGACGTTGGTACAGCCTTTTCATATTGACTGACTTGCAATTGTTCCCCATACTTTGGATGCTGGGTTAATTGCCCATAAAAAGTATAAGAATCCCCTTCGACCACATCGCCAATTGTCCCATTGACCACAATTTCAAAATCATCATATTCAGCATTTGTTTCATCAATCTCAATTAATAAAACTTTATAAAAATTGCTTGGATTAGAGAAAAAAATAGCTTCAATTGAGCCTGTAACATAAGTTTTATCCGTCATAGCTGTTTATCCCAAATTTTCAAATCAAAATGACTACCATTTGATTCCAAAACTGTAACTGTATTATTCGCTAGACCGCCAACAGAACGTAATTCAGCGATTGGGAATCCAGCCAAATGTCGCATTCCAGCCGTCCCAGAAGCTCCGTGACCAACTAAAAGTACATTGTCCATTTTAGAATTCAATAAGTCCTCAGCCAAAGAATCAAAGCGTGCCAAAACTGAAGTAACTGATTCAGCCCCAAAAGCACTTCCATCAAATTGATCTAATTCAAAGCGAGAATCATGCATTTCCTTAGGGTACTTAGCGATTGCATCACGAATGAACCAACCCTCTAATTCACCAAAATTCCATTCTGATAATCTCTTGTCAGTACTTACAGACTGATTGGTCAGTAAATCTGCCGTTGTCAAAGCTCTTTTTTGAGGGCTTGATAAAACCTTGTCAAATTCAATCGGTTCTAAAAACTTATGAACACGTTTAATTGCCTCATAAGATTCTGGCAATAAAGGTGAGTCTCCCTTTTGTCCCTGCAAACGCCATGCCAAATTCCACTCCGTTTTACCATGTCGTACAAAATAAATTCTCACCTTTACACCTCACCTAATGAATATACTGAATAATTTCCTAACAATCGAACATTTACTCCCAAACCTGCCAATTCTTCAAGAGCATAAGGAATCTTTAAACTGTTCGTTGCATTATTTTCTAAATCAATAATAAAAAAGTACTGTCCCAAACGTGTCCTTAAAGGACGTGACTCAATTTTAGTCATGTCAATATCACGCCAAGCAAAAACAGAAATTGCTTTGTGCAATGCTCCTGGCAAATTGTCAGGTAGCGTCAAAGCCAAAGTCACCTTATCCTTTGTTTGATTTAAATCAAAGGATTGCTTTTCTTTTCCTAGTAACCAGAATCGAGTCGAATTCCCCGCCAAATCTTGAATATTTTCAGCAATAAATTCCAAATCATACATTTTAGCTGCAAAAGAATTTGCCACCGCTGCTGCGGGCAAGTTCGGATTATTTTTCACAAACTCAGCCGCTGCCGAAGTGGACTCAGTAATTTCCACCTGCGCCTGAGGATAAAATTTTCTCAAATAAACTCTCGTTTGAGCCAAAGCTTGAGGATGAGAGTAAATATGCTCAATTTTTTGTTCTTTAGAAACTGCCAATAAATTTTGAGAAATTGGAAGAACAAACTCGGCCACAACCTTGGCATTTGAATCATGAAAAATTTTATCAATGCTCATATTGACCGTTCCTTCAGTTGAATTTTCAATAGGAACTAGTGCAAAATCACATTCGCCTTCATTATAAGCTTCAATGACATCCAAAATAGTTGCATAAGAGTACAACTCCTCAGATTTAAAAGCTGCTTCGGCTACGACTGAGCAAAAAGAACCTCGTGGACCTAAATATGCAAATTTCATCCTACTCTATTTCCCACTTTTCTCTAATCAGCTCTGCAATCTGCTCTGGACTTTTATCGGTCACATCAATTGTTAAATCCGCAACCAATGAATAGTCTTTCATTCTTTTTTCAAATAAAAGTTGAGCAGCTTCTTTGTCTTGAGCTAAAGGTCGAACATTCTGCCAATCCATGGAAATTCTCTTCCATAAAGTATCAAAATCAGCAGTCAAAAATACAACTCGTGATGCTCTATCAAGAACATTTAAATTCTTTGGATTTTCTATGATTCCTCCACCAGTTGCGATAATAATATCTTTTTGAACAGCAAGCTCAAAAACCTCATTTTCAATTTTACGAAAATCAGCTTCTCCAAATAATTCAAAAAAAGTGGCAATTGGCATTTCAATCTCTTCTTCAATCAACTTATCTAAATCAGTAAATTCTTCTGCTAAAAGTTTTGCCACCGTTGATTTTCCGGCACCCATAAATCCAATTAAAATGATACTCATTTTTTACTTCCTATCATTTAATTTCAAAGATTTTCTGACAATTTTTCTAAATCATCAAAGAAACTTGGATAGCTCGTTTGAATGGCCTCAGCTCGTTCAAGTTCAATTTCACCATTTTCAACTAAAAGTGCAGCAATTGCAACCATCATCCCAATTCTGTGATCACCTAAAGTATTAATTGCATTTTCTGGAGCATGCAATTTTGTTCCACCTTGAATAATCATTCCATCATCTGTTGGTTCAATATTTGCCCCCATACTATTGAGTGCATCAGCCACAACAGCAATCCGGTCGGTTTCTTTAACTTTAAGTTCAGCCGCATCGCGAATAATTGTTTTACCTTCGCCTTGTGTAGCCAAAAGCGCAATAATTGGTAATTCATCAATTAATCTTGGAATTAAATCACCCGATATTTCAGTTCCCTTAAGTTGACTCGCTTTTACTTTTAGAGTCGCGGCTTTTGCCACCTCATCTTGCTCTAAAATTTCCAACTGGCTACCCATTGCCTGAATGACTTCTAAAATACCCGTTCTTGTTTCATTAATTCCAACATTTTCCAAGATAAGTTCTGAATTTTCAACAACTAAGCCAGCTACAAGCCAAAAGGCTGCTGAACTAATGTCACCAGGAACTGTCACCTCTTGCCCCATAAGTTTTTGCCCGCCAGGAACAAGACTGGTTTTATCAGAAACTTTAATTTCTCCGCCAAATTGAACTAACATTTCTTCTGTATGTGAGCGTGTTTTTTCCTTCTCAACAACTTTTGTCAGTCCTTCTGCTTGTAAAGCAGCAAAAATTACCGCCGATTTTACTTGGGCCGAAGCGACTGGAAGGACATAATCGATTGCTTTTAAATGGGCACTTCCTTTGATTGTCATCGGTAATTTAACCTTATCAGTTTGTCCAACTATTTCAGCCCCCATCATTTGAAGCGGAGTTGCGACACGGTCCATCGGTCTTTTGGATAAACTATCATCCCCAAACAACGTAGTTTCAAAAGGAAGCCCTGCTAAAATACCCGATAAAAGACGAGTTGAAGTTCCAGAATTTCCCATATCCAGTGCTTTTTCTGGCTCTTTAAGTTTCGAAATCCCCTGACCATGGACAGTAATAACTTGACCATCGTCCTCAATCTCAACTCCTAAAGCTCGAAAGGCTTCAATGGTCGATAAAACATCTTCGCCACGCAAAATATCATGAATGATTGTTTTTCCTTTGGCAATTGAGCCAAACATAATGCTTCGATGTGAAATTGATTTATCTCCTGGAACCTTTAAATGCCCTTTTAACCCTTGTGAATTTATTTTTAATTTCATTTTATTTTCCTAAACATTTTTTAGTATTTATTATAGCATAAAAGGGCGCTCAAGGCCCTCTTATTTTTATCATTTCTTCCTAAGATTTTAAGACTAAGAATGTCAGATCTTTAACCTTTATCAAACAACTGTAAAATCAGTTGCTTTTTCAATAATTTCACACGCCTCTTGCAAATCTTCTGCTCGTTTAAAAGAGATTTGCAGTTGACCATGAATATCTTCACGATTTTCTTCATTAATTTTGATATTTGTAATCGAAAAATCCTGTAAGAGTGCTAAAACTCGTAAAACAACTCCTTTTTCATCGGGAACCGAGATGAATAAATCATAAAAGTTTGGCAGTGCCCCTTTATGAATTTCCATGGCTTGTCGAATCTTTTTACCTTCTTCAAAAAAGTGTTCAATAGCTTGGGAATCTCTATTAGCAATTTTTTGAGCTATTCCATCTAATTGTTTTTTGAAATTTTCTATTCTGTCAATCGTAATTTCTGGATTTGATAATAAAACACTAGTCCACATTAAGCTGTCAGCCTCAGCGATTCTCGTTAAATCACGAAAACCTCCAGCAGCTAAATGTTTGACTAAAGGATGCTCTTTAGCATAATCGTCTGATTGCCAGACCAGAGTTGAAGCCAAAATATGTGGAAAATGAGACACTTGCCCCGTTACTTTATCATGTTCCTTGGCATCTAAAATAATAAATTTAGCATGAAGTCCCTTAAGTAATTCTCTTAATTCTTGACTTTCTTCTGTCAAAACATAATAAGCATTTTCAAATAAATTAATATCTGCTGCCATTACTCCTGATTTATGAGAGCCAACCATCGGATGTCCTCCGATAAATTTTACTTTTGTCCCAGAAAAAAGTTGATTAGCTAGCTTGACAATCTCACTCTTAGTTGAACCAGCATCAGTAATCAAAAGTCCATCTTTTAAATCAAACGTTGCAATTTGCTTTAAAAGCTCCAGAGTCGCTGAAATTGGTACAGCTAAAATAATAATATCTGCTTCTTGGGCTCCTTTAACTAATTCGACCTTAGAATCAATAATTCCACGTTTTTGAGCAATATTTTCAACTTCTTCACGGTCCGAACCAAGAATTTCAAACTCAGGATGAGCTTTTTTTATGCCTAGGGCTATAGAACTTCCAATCAGTCCGAGACCTATAATTAATATCTTTTTCATTCTTTACTCTTTCTTAATCATCACACAAGTTCCCTCACCAATTTCAGAACTTATTGCGATTTGAAATTCTAGTTTATCCAAAATAAGTTTTGCTAGATAGAGTCCAAGACCTGTTGATTTTTGCTGAATCCGACCATTATAACCTGTAAATCCATGTTCAAAAAGACGTGGAACATCTTCTTTTAAGATTCCAATCCCTGTATCCTGAATTCTGATTTCACCTGGTTTGATTTGAATTAAAATTCCACCTTCTTTAGTGTATTTTACAGCATTATTAAGCAGTTGTTCTATAGCTAAACTTAACCAGCATTGATCGCTATTTACCAACCATTCCCCTTCGATTTGAATGGAAAGATTTTTTTGGATAAAGAAGCTACTATATTTTTTTACTAATTCTTTTGCCAGTGAGGACATGCTCACCTTTTCAAATCTAAAATCGGTAGCCAAATTATTAATTCTTTGATACTCAAGAAGAATCTTTAGATAGTTTTCTAAAGAAAAAACCTGATTTTTCAATTATTTAGGATCAATTTGTGTTTGTGTCATTAAATCAATGGCGGCCAAAGGAACTTTCATCTGATGCGACCAGACTCTAATAATATCTTCCATCTCCCGTTCGGCAAGATTTTGTTGGTCCAATTTTTTTGTAGAGCCTGATTATCTTTCATCACTCGCTCTACCGCTTCTCGCATTGCTTTCCAGCGGAAATATGAAGAAATTAAATAAATTACAAAAATAATTAAGGCAAATAAAGTACTATTAAAAAAAGCCATCATTGGTAAATGCCAAAGCCAAAAAGTCACAATATATATGGCTGACATAAGTAAAAAAACACCGATTTGTGGGATTTTAGACTTAAAATATTTATACCAAAGCATAGCCACTTCCTCTTTTTGTCATTATATGTTTATCAAATTCAACTTCTCCAAGCTTTTTACGCAAACGAGTCATTTTTACATTCAAAGTATTAGCATCGATAAACTCATCTGTTTGCCATAATTCTTGTAAAATTTTCTCTTTAGTAACTACCTCGCCGTTAGCACGGAACAATAGGGTTAAAATTTTATTTTCAGAACTGGTCAGTTCAACTTCTTGTCTTTCAGAATTTTGGGTTAAGCTCAAAGTATTTTCAGACAAAACAAATCCTGCAAACTCTAATTTTTCAATTCCAGAAAAAGAATAACTTCTGTGTAAGAGTGCTTTGATTTTAGCGCTTAAAATTTCCAGAGAGAAAGGTTTTGTCACAAAATCATCTGCACCTTGATTCATAGCTGTTACTTGATTCATGTCATCTGAAGCAGATGATATAAAGATAATGGGAATTTGGGAAAGTTTTCTTAATTCGTTGGTCCAATAAAATCCGCTATAAAAAGGTAGTCCGATATCCATCAGCACTAAATCTGCTTCAAACTCCATAATTTCTTGTTTAACTGCTCGAAAATTAGAGACACTTCTTACTTGAAACTCTTTTTCCAAGGCAATCTTAATTGCTTTTACAATAATTTCATCATCTTCTACTATAAATATTTTAGTCATATTTATTCCTTTCCTGTTTTCAATTTTGCTACGATTTGAGTATCGCTCACTCTTTCATACCAGAGTTTTCTTGTTTTCGAGAGAAAAGCAATTAAAACATCCAGTAATGGCAAAAGACTTAATCCTAAAAAGAGTAAGATAAGTAAAAAGTTTTGAGCCAATTGGTCCTCAGCTATCGTTCCTGAACGTTGGAGAAAGAATCCTGAAGCGATAATCAAAGCAAAATTCCCAAATGATAAAAACTGACGTAAAGCAATTCTAAATCGATTTTTACCTTTAATTTGTATTCTTAATAATAATTGCCCCGGAGTTGCCTTAAGAGCTATCGGAACAATTCCTAAAATTAGTAATTCTGAATAATAGCCAGTCGGAAGAAATAGACTTCCAATAATAAAGACAAGAACCATATCAACTAAAAAGGCAATAAAACGTCTTGAAAGACTGACTCTTGAACTTTCAACCTTAGTTGCATCCAAATCTGGTAAAAATCGACTAAAAATGACCGCAATTCCAAACCCAATTAAACTTCCAAGCGTATTAATCATTAGATCATCAACATCAAACAAACGATAAGGACGAGGATAGAGTCCAAAAAGTGCTGAACGTTGAATAAGTTCAAAAGATAAAGTCAATAAAAAACTTAATATAAAAGTTTGTTTAAACGAACGTTTAAAGAGATATTTCAAATAAAATCCAAAAGGTAATGTCAAAAGCAAATTAAAGAAGGGTTGAATGAATGTTGAATCTTTTAGAGCTAAAATCCAAGTTGATGGTTCATTTATCCTAAAAGGACTGTATAAAATAAACTGGTGAATAAATTCAAAAGGAACTAAATTTTGTTTTGGACCTGTCATTTGAGCAACTTCGTTAACAGGAGGAAGAGGGAAAATTGTCATCGCATAGGCACAAATCAAATAAAGAATAAAAGAAAAGTTAACAAAAAAGCGCCAGAAATTAATTCTACCATAACGGCGATACTGAACAATCAAATATGGAATTAAAGATAAAAATAGGAAAATGAAAAAGAGTAAAACTCCAATTTGAATAGAATGCAGATAAGTCCTCATGGTTTCCCTTCGTTAAAAATGACTTCTTAGGTGTTAGTCAAAAAGTCCTTGATTATATATTTATTTTATTATATCAAAAGTAGCCCTCTTTTGTAGCTATTTCCTTCTCTTTCTTTTTTCCCTTCTAAAAATTTTTTTATTAAAAAAAAATAAAAAAGAGACATTTAAAATGTCTCCTTTAATATTTTATCTTTCAACAATCTTATAATAAACACGACTTGTCGCTTTATAAATAAGATAATAAATCAAAGCAAGAATCGCAATGGTTCCTAATGAAATTGTCAGAATAGCCGAACGGTCATTAATATCGAACAACATGATTATTTTCTCAACCATGAGATAAGTACCTGCAAAGTGGCAGATTGTAATCACTAATGGAAGGAAGAAAATCATACGAACTTGTGATTTTATTGTTTTTTGTACTTCTTCTTTTGAGAGTCCAACTTCTTGTAAAATCTTGAATGATCGTTTGTCTTGTGCACCCTCAGAAAGTTGTTTGTAGTAAATGATGAGAGCCGCCCCAAGAATAAAGCTAATTCCTAGAACAAATCCAACAAAGACTAAACCTCCAACTTGAGCACGTTGGTCTTGCAAAGCTTCACTACGATAAGAGATTGTTAAATCTTTATTATCATTAAACTCCTCTTTGAAAGCCTTAGTAAATCTTTTTTCATCAACGGGTTTAATATCAAAAATAATTGATGTTGAAGCAAGATTTGAAAATCCTTGCCCGGCACTAATTACTTTATTATAATTAGCAAGCGCCTTTTCAAAGGCTTGGTCATTAGCAAAGACAATCATCATCACTTTAGATGAAAGAGTTGTAACGCTACTTGCAGGAAAGTCTTTAACCGTTTTAAGGGTATCTTTAACTTGGTAATTATCACCATACCATTGAAGTGACTGCAATTGGTTCTCTGAGGTTTTATTTTTATTATTTTTAGCTAAATTTACAACTAAAACTTGGTCATCTTTTAAAGTAGGAATATCTTTATTTCCTAAAGATTTTAGGGTTTGAGCAGTGGTTAAAGTTGCATAGTAAGTACTCTTGTCAAACATAACCCCTTGTTTAGTTGATGTAGCAAATTTATCATTAGATGTTTCTTGTCTGTCTACTGCTAAATCTTGGACAAAATATAGATCAGAAATATTTTTTATATCTATCTTTTTACTGTCTGCAGCGCTCTTAATCCGTTCAATATCCTCTTGTCTGTTTTCATTTGATGCAACAGTGAAGACTTGAGCTTCTCTTGTATAAAATGTTTTAACTACATTTTCTGTTCCAAGGAAAACTCCCAAGCTGATAACGACTGTTACAATAGTCATCGATAACAAGATAGTGATATTTCCAAGCCCAACAGCATTGGCTTTCATTCGGTAAAGCATTGAGCTCGTTGTGATGAAATTATTTGGTTTATAATAACTTGCGCGTTTTTTCTTTAATTTCAGGTACCACACAGTGAAACTGATATAGAAAAGGTAAGTTCCAAAGATTACAAGTAAAACAGCAATAAAGAATTTCATTAGGGCTGAAATAGGGTTATCGACAGTTAAGGCTATGTAATAACCAGCAGCCAAAAGAATTACCACAGCTATTGCAAAAAATAGATTTGATTTTGGTTCTTTTTCCCCTTTAGATTCTTCTCTTAAAAGGTCTAAACTTGAAGAGCGCCAGATAATCCAAATACCAATCATCATTAAGACTAAAAAGAAAATAAGAAAGAGAAAAGCAAGTAAGATAATCGCCGTAGGACTAATGACTAGATTAAAATAATTTCCACCAATCATATTTACAAAAATCAAAAATAAAAATTTTGAAAACACAATCCCACAAACTGTTCCAGCAATTAAAGTAATGATATAACTTAAAATCAATTCTAAAAAGGCTACACCAACAATTCTCGTTTTACCAAAACCAAGAATATCATAGAGTCCAAATTCTCGTGAACGTTGAGTTTGAAGGAAACGATAACTATAGATTAGAATAAGTACTGCAAAAATAGATAAAACAATTAAGGCAAAGCCCATAATTTGCGAAAGGGCTTCTCCTCCTTTCAACTTATGAATTGAAGGAGATAAAGCGATGGATGCAGTAACGAAAATCATTACAAACATCGTGATTGAGGCCATTAAAAATGGAGCAAAGCTTTTAAAACCTTTTTTAATATTATTGGCCGCAAGCTTTAAACTAAGCATTTAATGATCCCTCCTCTTCTTCTGAGGTCCCTAGGAATGCGGTCATTGAAAGTGTGATTTCTTTGGCAAACTCAATAGAGGTTTTTTCACCACGATAGAGCTGATGATAGAGAACACCATCTTTGATAAAAAGAACACGTTTAGCATGACTCGCAGCTAAGCTTGAGTGAGTTACCATGATAATGGTTTGACCACTGTCATTAATTTCCTCAAAAAGATTGAGCAAATCTTCTGAGTTTTTGAAGTCCAAAGCCGCTGTAGGTTCATCGGCAAGTACTAAATCAGGTTGACTTATCAATGCCCGAGCCACAGCTACACGTTGTTTTTGACCACCTGAAAGCTCAAAAGGTTGTTTTTCTAAGAGATTTTCAATATTAAGTTTTGGTGCGAGAACTTTTAGTCTACTTTTCATCAATTCTACGCTTGATTTAGATAAAACAAGTGGGAGATAAATATTATCTCTTACATTAAGCGTGTCTAATAGGTTAAAATCTTGGAATACAAAACCTAGATGGTCACGTCTGAATGCGGAAATTTCTTTATCTTTAATGGCTGTAATGTCTTCTTTATTTAAAAGAACTTGTCCAGAAGTTGGTTTTTCTAGGGTTGATAAGATATTCAGCAAGGTCGTCTTACCTGAACCAGATTCTCCCATTATCGCGATATATTCGCCTTCCTCTACTCCAAAATCAATGTCAACTAGAGCAGTTGTTTCTTCTTTTGAAAATCTTGTTTTAAAAACTTTTTTGAGATGTTTTACTTCGAGTAACATATTTTCTCCTATACTTATCTTTCTGTTTGATTGCTTTCGTTTAATTTAGCTAGACGTGCTCTCATAGTCTTCATCGTATAAAGTAAGCAAGAGCCCATTAACGTGGCAAGTATTACTGTAATTGTCATTAGCGCAAGGTTGATTTGTAAAAATGTCATGGTTCTTTCTCCTACTTTCTTTTTGACTTTTTAGGTTTATGAGTTGCTATTAATTTTCTTGAGTGCTTCCTTAGGAACTTCTGCTTTTTTTACTTCTTCCCATGAAGTGACTCCTTTAACGGAATTAACTGTTAATTCTAAATAAGCTTCTTTACGAAGATTATGGTCTGCCGTAAATTCAACTTTCTTTTCTTTACCGTCTTTTTTATAAGAATTCATTTGATATGAATATCTTGTATATTTTTGACCATTTGCTGTATCCTGTTGTTCTTTTCCGTCTTTGGTAATTTGTACATAATAAGTTCCACCGCCGTAGCTGACTTTATAACAAGCAAATCCTGCTCCACCGACTACTAAGATGAGTGCGATTATTCCAAAAAGTATTTTTTTCATTGTGTTCTCCTTATGTTTTCTTGATAAATTCATTGTAACAAGAAATTTCGGTCTGAAAACTTACAAATTCGTAAGTTACTTTTTTTGAATACAAAAAAAGCCTTAATCGGCTTTTTAATTTTTAGTATTCTGATAAACGTTTTTTGTAGTCAACCAGTGCTTTTTTCAACTCATTGATGGTATCAGAATTGAACTTGTCACAAATTTCTTGAGCTACGACCGTTGCAACGACATTTTCCATTACCACACCTGCAGCAGGAAGTGCGGTTGGATCAGAACGCTCGACACTAGCTTTGTAAGGTTCGTGGCTTTCAGTATCAATAGACATCAGTGGTTTGTAGAGCGTCGGGATAGGTTTCATCACTCCACGAACAATGAGCTGTTCGCCATTTGTCATTCCACCTTCAAATCCACCTAATTGATTGCTTGAACGAGTATAGCCTTTGTTTTCAGACCAGATAATTTCATCCATTACTTGACTTCCTGGACGTTTTCCTGCTTCAAATCCAAGTCCAAATTCAACCCCTTTAAAGGCATTAATGGAAACGACTGCACCAGCAATTTTGGCATCAAGTTTTCTGTCATATTGTACGTAAGAACCAAGTCCAGCAGGAACTCCTTCGACTCTGGTCTCAATGATTCCACCAATTGTATCGCCTGCTTTTTTGATTTGGTCAATGTAAGTCCGTAAGTCTTCAGCCTGACTTTCATCAAAGATAGATAAATCACTGCGGCCAGCAGTTTCGCGAATTTCTTGAACACTTAAGTGTTCTGGACTTGAAATTTCTCTTCTACCAAAGTTGACCACATGGTTGGCTACTTCGATTTCTAATTCATGAAGAAGTTTTTTAGCTACAGCTCCAACCGCAACACGCATTGTTGTTTCACGCGCAGATGAGCGTTCTAAAACATTTCGTAAGTCTTCAAATTCATATTTCATTCCACCAACTAAATCAGCATGTCCAGGACGTGGTTTAGTCAAACGGCGTTGTTTTTTGATCTTATCTTCAACATCTTGGGCTGCCATAATTTGTTCCCAATTTTTAAAATCACGGTTTGTCACGTTGAGCGTAATCGGGCTACCAATTGTTTTTCCATGACGAACTCCAGAGGTAATTTCAACTTGGTCAGACTCAATTTTCATACGTCCACCACGTCCATAGCCTCCTTGGCGACGTTTTAGTTCAATATTAATATCTTCCGCTGACAAAGAAAGTCCAGCTGGTACTCCTTCAATAATTGCTGTAAGTCTTGGTCCGTGGGATTCTCCCGCTGTAAAGTAACGCATATTATACCTCCAATTATAGTAATTTATCTTTTATTTTCTTTCAAAAATTTTAATAATATCTGTCAATTTTTTTATTTCTTGTGAATTTGCTGACGAAAGAAAATTGATTGAGCCAAGACCGCTATTATGCGCGGCTTCAATATCCAATTTTCGGTCACCAATATTGTAGGTTTCATCAGTCTTTAAATTATATTTTTTAACTAAGTAATTGATTGCCTCAGGATTTGGTTTTCTTTTAAAATTATTTTCAGAGGTAACAACTTCCAAAAAATAGGACGAAATTCCAAGTTGTTTGAGCAAATCAAAGGAATTTTTGCCTTTGTGAGTATAAATGAAGTTTTGAATGTTTTCTTTTTGAGTCCAGTCCAAAACTTCTTTAGCACCTACCATTAATTTTATTTTGTCATTTTTAGATGTCGAATTATTTGTGAAATCTTCTTTGATTTTTTCAAAAGAAACAGCTTGTTTTTCGAGTAATGAATTAACTGATTCTTCCTTTATAAAATTATATACTGTTTGCCGGTCAAATGGTAGCTTAAAGTTTGCAAATGACTCTGACAAAGCTTCTAAAAAAACATCATAACTATCAATTAGTGTTCCGTCTAAATCCCAAATAAATGTCGTCATTAGATTAAACCTCCATTAACTTTTGATAAATCGGTAAAAGTTGGTCAATTGTTTCTAACATTTCTGCTAAGATTTTGGAATCTTCTTTGCCATCAAATCGTTCTTTAGACCAAAGACGTCCAATTTCTAATTCTGATTTTTTTACTTTCCCTAAACGCTCAGCTGCTTCTGAAAATGCTGACAGAGGGAAAACTTCTGCTTTTGTATGGTCTTTTGAGATTATAAAATCTTCTGTCAACATTTTTTCTACTGACAGATTGGTCAGTAATTCAGCGTATTCTTTTTGCTTTTTAGGTTGGTCAATCATTGATAAATAAATAAAAACATAATCTTCCCAGATTCCTAATTGGAAATGGGCTTCCATTTTATAACCACGAGCTTTAGTTGAAATTGCTGACCAAGTATTTTCTGGAGCATTCGCTGTTCTTCTACGATGTTGAGCAATATGAAAGTAAAATTCTTGATTTGAAATTTTTGCTGACAGTTTTGTCAATAACTTTTGCCCAATTTCCGAAAAAACAGGCTGAATTTCCGAACGAATTTCGGCCATTCTAGCTTCCAAGCCATCTATACTAAAAATTTCAAATGATTTTTGAGTAAACATTTTTTATTGATTATCCCCAATTTTTTCTAAGTTCTTTTATAAGTATCACTGCTTATATCACGCTAGCTATGCTGTCCACACCAGAGGTATCCATGCTCACTAAGTGACTAAAGTCACAAGTCGCAATGGTTCTCGCTAAGTCGCTAAAACGACAAGTCGAGTCGCAAGCGTGAAGGATCAGCACGGAAGTCGTTATGGCGAACTTCCTAGAAACCTTATTACTCACTCAGCGGAAAATTATCGTTTCTAGGTGGAGCAACTAGCATATCTGTAAGCCAGTAAACTGGCAACAGCTATCCTACGCTTCATTCGGCCATAATAGGAGTAGGAAGTTAGTGAGCGTGAAGCCCTGTTCCATATTACTAGCTACATTATAAAAATTTAATAAATACAATTCCTGCTAACATGACCAAAATTCCAATCACTTGCCAGACTTGAATTTGATATTTATTTGAACGCCACCAGCCAAATTGTTGAACAAGCATACTGCCGAGAATTTGTCCGATTAAGCCCATCATAATTGTTAAACCGGCTCCGATTTGTGGAACAGCAACTACTGTTGCAAAGACAACTGAAGCCCCTAAAAATCCACCAATTCCATTCCATGGTTTTGCTTTTTTCAAATCTGAAATTTTCGGCAATCGGCGGTCTACAAAAAGTGACACAATGAAAATGGCTAAAAATCCGATAAGAAAAGAAACAAAAGCTGCCTGTGCGATATTTTCAAGCAAGACTCCTAGTCTGCCATTAATGGCTTGTTGTGCAGCTGACATTGCTCCGGCGATGACTGCCCAAATTCGCCAACCCAGCAAATTACCTTTTGGCTTTTCGGCTTCTTTTTCTTTTAAATTTGGTAGAACAACCGCAATAATGACCCCAATTAAAGTAATAACAATTCCCATAAAACGCATCAAAGTCATTGGAAGTTGCATCGCGTGAAACCAACCAAAAGAATCAATGAGTGTCCCCATCAATATTTGGCCCAAGATTGGCAAAATTACGGTTTGAACAGCCCCTAATCTAGGAAATAATAAGACATTGGAAGTCAGAAATATTCCGCCAAAAATCCCTCCAATCCAGAGCCAAGCTGGGTGACTGCTGACAAATTGAAAACTTGGAAAAAGTTCTTGTGTCGTGACTAAAGTAATGATTCCTAAAAAAATTGAACCCACAAAATTGGAAATGCCCGAAGCTAAAAATGGTGAGCCCACAATTTTGCGTAAATCAGCATTGATTGGATTTTGATTAGCAAGTAAAAATCCACCAACTAAAGCAAAAGCTAGGTAAATATACATCGTTTCTCCTTATAATTAAGTATTTTAACAGCTTTTTTATCTAAGCTGGGAGTTTTTCAATGCTACCACATTTTATATTTTTTAGAAAGATTTTCTCTTTCAATCGAATCAACTTATTTTTTGAGATATTCTTTCATTTCTTCAAAAGTCACTTCATTGATTTTGGCAGTACCAATTTCAGGGACAATAACTGTTTTGATGATTGTTCCACGCGCTTTTTTATCGTGAGTGAGAGCTTTAAACAAAAGCGCCTCGTCCGAAGGTTGATAGTCATCAGGCAAACCATATTTTTTGACCATCTTTCGGATTTCATCAGTAATTCCGAGAGGCATGAGACCTTTTTTCTCAGCAATTTTACTGATTTGTACCATCCCAATGGCAACGGCTTCGCCGTGCATGACTTTTCCATAACCCGCCGTATTTTCAACAGCATGACCAATCGTATGTCCAAAATTTAGATAAAGCCGCACGCCATTATCAAGCTCATCATCAACAACCACTTTTCGTTTTACTTCACAAGACCGATAAATAATTTCTTCAATTTTTGCAAAATTTTCCAGTAAATCTTTGGCTGACAAATTTGTCAGTAAATTCCACAGGGCTTTATCAGCAATTAGGGCACATTTAATGACTTCTCCCAAGCCTTCACAAAAATCTCTTTGACCTAATGTTTTCAGAACTTCTGGGTCAATCAGCACCCCATCTGGTTGTGTAAATGTACCAATCATATTTTTAGCCATTTTAGAGTTAATCCCTGTTTTCCCGCCAATAGAACTATCAACTTGCGCGGTTAAACTGGTTGGAATTTGTAAGAAATGAATACCTCGCATATAAGTTGAAGCAACAAAACCAGCTAAATCACCTGTCACTCCACCACCGAATGCAATAATTCCGTCAGAACGTGTCAGTCCAAACTCAGCACAAAAATTCCAAGCTTTTTCGGCTGTCAGTAAATTTTTACTGGCTTCACCCTCTGGAAATTCAAAAGTTTCTACTTCAAAACCTGATTTTTCAAGTTGTTCAACAACTTTCTGACCATAAAGCCCATTGACATGATTATCCGAAATCAAGACAATTTTTTGCTTTTTCCACAATGATGAAACCCAATTTCCTATATTAGCCAAGGCCCCATTTTCAATGATGACATCATAGGGATGGTCTGGTAGATTTACATTTAATTTCATACTTCTCTCTCCATTTCTAATGTAATTTTGTCCACAGGCATTTCTTTGCCTGTCCATAAATAAAAGCTTTCCGCCGCCTGTCCAATGAGCATACCGAGCCCATTTTCAGTTTGAGCTCCTTGCTCTTTGGCCCAGCGTAAAAATGGTGTTTCTCTTACTTTATAAATAGCATCCACCACCAAGAGTCTGTCAGGAAGAAGCAAGCTTTTTTCTAGAGGAAAAGACGCTCCGTCCATTCCGACAGAAGTTGCATTCACTAATAAATCTGTCTGATTTAACTCTTTTTGCAATCTATCAGCTCCAGATAAGTCTGTCAGGAAAATTTCTACTCCTGTTTTTGCTGACAGCTTTGCCAGTTTTTCATTTAAAGGGTCATAAGAAGCAGATTTTCTCGCCGCCACTACTATTTTTTTAGCTCCTGATAAAGCTGCTTGAGCAATAAGGGCAATCGCTGCTCCACCGCCGCCAAGAACAAGCATTTGTTTATTTTCTATCTTAAAATCATATTTTTTTAAACTGTTGAAAAATCCGATTCCATCAGTATTATGTCCGATTATTTTTCCTGAATGATTAACTACCGTATTGACCGCCCCGATTAGTTCGACCGCTGGGCTCAATTCATCCATAAATTTAATAATTTCACCTTTATAAGGCATAGAGATATTCAGACCATACATGTCCAAATTACGAACATTTTCAACAATAGCCGCTAATTTTTTGGACTCAACTTCCCAAGCTAAATAAACGCCATTTTCATCAGTTAAATCAAAGGCCAAATTATGAATAAAAGGAGATAAGCTGTGTTTAATAGGGTTTGCCACCACAGCAGCCATCCGCGTGTAACCGTCAATTTTCATAAAGATTCTCCAAAATTACTGACAAACATTTTGGTCATGTCCTAAGCTCCCGCTCAAAGAACTTGATTGTTCTTCCAGCAGTTGCTGATGGTTTTGTCAGTAACTTCTCTTGTTTTTGAATTGTCAATTCAATAAAAAAAGGACTGACAATTTTGTAAGTCCTATTTTATCATAAAGTTAAGCTTCCTTGCGACTTCTAAGAACGCGCTTTAAAACTCCAATTATCGCTGGCAATAATGAAACAAAAACAATCGCAATCATAATGATTTCAAAATGTTTTTTAACGAATGGAATTCCGCCAAATAGATAACCTGCCCCCAAAGCGACAATAACCCAAGCAAATCCACCGACAAAGTTAAAAAAGATAAACTTTTTATGCGGCATTTTCCCAGCACCAGCCGTAAAAGGAACAACCGTCCGTATGATTGGCATGAATCGTCCTAAGAAGATTGCCCAAGAACCCCATTTTTCAAAAAATTGATGAGCTTCTTCCATATATTCTGGTTTTAAAAAGCGAGAAAGCCATTTATGTTTTGGAATCACATCGCCAAAACGTCGTCCAATTTCATAATTCAATAGATTAGCAACGAAGGCAATAATCCCCATCACTAAAATAAGTAAAGCGATTGATAATTTTCCGTTTGACATCGCCGCCAATGAACCAACGAAAAACAAAATTGAATCCCCAGGTAAAAAGGGAAAAATTACTAAACCTGTTTCAATAAAGATAATCGCTCCTAAAACAACATAAATCCAAATGTGACCATTAGGCATCTGGGCAAAATTCGCCATCCACTCATTAAAGAAACCAAAAATCGAAAGTTGTACAAACATAATATTCCTTTTCAAAAGTTAAAAATTCTTACAGTAGTTCTGTTTACTTAAATAGAATACATAAATATCTCTATCAAGCACTCGTTCAATTTTACAACAAAAAGGACTTTTTGACAATATAAACTTTCTTATATTTTATCAGAGAACTCTCAAATTCCACAAATTCAAAATGTCAGAAAACCTAACATCAACTTGATTCTAGACAATTTTTGTGATATAATTTTCCCAGAATAAAATAAACTGAGCTTGTCTCCTAAATATAGGAAACTAAAAGAATGTTATTCCGATTTTTATTCAGAAGAACATTTTTTTAATTTCATTTTTTTATATTAAGGGATAAGTTCAAATCTCATATTCAAGGAGACAAAATGAAGAAATTATTTTTCGCTCTGGCACTCATGTTTGCCACTGTTACAGCTTTCCTAGTAGCGCCTTCGGTCAAGGCCGAGACGACTGTCAAAATCGCGTCTGATAGCTCTTATGCACCATTTGAATTTCAAAATGGTCAGAAAAAATGGGTAGGCATCGACGTTGATATTATGCAAGAAGTTGCAAAAATCAATGATTGGAAATTAGAAATGTCTTACCCAGGTTTTGATGCTGCACTTCAAAATCTCAAAGCTGGACAAGTAGACGGTGTAATTGCTGGAATGACAATCACCGATGAACGTAAAGACACTTTTGATTTTTCTAATCCTTACTATACATCTGCACTAACTATTGCGACTACCAAAGATTCTAAGCTTACTGATTATAGTGAACTTAAAGGAAAAGCAGTTGGAGCAAAAAACGGAACTGCCGCTCAAACTTGGCTTCAAGAAAATCAAAAGAAATATGGCTATAACATCAAAACCTATTCTGATGGTGTTCATATGTTTGCCACACTTAGTTCAGGAAACATCGTAGGAGCAATGGATGAAGTTCCAGTTATCTCTTATGCTATGAAACAAGGTCAAGATTTAGCTACAAACTTCCCTTCTATCTCTCTTTCAGGAGGTTATGGTTTTGCTGTGATGAAAGGCAAAAACCAAACGCTCGTGGATGGTTTCAATAAAGCATTGACTGAAATGAAATCAAATGGGGATTATGATAAAATCCTGAAAAAATATGGAATAACAACTTCTAAAAAAGCAACACCGAAAAAAGATGTTTATACCATTGCCTCAGATAATAGCTTTGCCCCTTTTGAATTTCAAAATGACAACAAACAATTCACTGGTATCGACGTTGACTTACTAAATGCCATCGCCAAGAACCAAGGATTCAAACTCAAATGGAATTTCATTGGTTTCCAAGCAGCTGTTGACTCTGTTCAATCTGGTCATGCTGACGGAATGATGTCAGGGATGTCAATTACCGATGCCCGTAAACAAGTTTTTGATTATGGTAATCCTTACTATTCATCTAACTTAACCATTGCTACATCAAGTACCGATGATTCTATCAAATCATGGAAAGACCTAAAAGGTAAAACACTTGGGGCTAAAAACGGTACTGCCTCTTTCGATTATCTTAATGATCACGCAAAAGAATACGGTTATACTGTAAAAACATTTACTGATGCAACAACCATGTATTCATCATTAAATAACGGCTCTATCAATGCTTTAATGGACGATGAACCTGTCATCAAATATGCCATTAAACAAGGACAAAAATTTACTACACCAATTAAACCAATCCCTGACGGTCAATATGGATTTGCCGTTAAAAAAGGAAGCAATCCTGAACTGATTGAAATGTTTAATAATGGTTTAGCTAATCTCCGTGCAAATGGTGAATATGATAAAATCATTGATAAATATTTAGCTAGTGATGCTAAAACCATTCAATCAAGTGCAAAAGAAAATACTTTCTTTGGTATTTTGCAAAACAACTGGGAACAAATCGGACGCGGGTTGCTCGTTACACTTGAACTTGCTGTTCTCTCATTTATCCTAGCAATGATTGTCGGAATTATCTTTGGACTCTTCTCTGTAGCTCCAAGCAAGATTCTTCGTACAATTGCACGAATTTATGTCGACCTTAACCGTTCAATTCCGCTTTTAGTGTTAACAATCTTTATCTTCTACGGAATTCCTAACCTTCTACAAATCATTACTGGTCATCAATCTCCACTCAATGAATTTACGGCCGGTGTGATTGCCCTTACCTTAAACTCTTCTGCTTATATCGCAGAAATCGTTCGTTCTGGTGTCCAAGCAGTCCCTTCTGGACAAATGGAAGCCAGCCGTTCACTTGGTGTGACATACCTAACTTCAATGCGTAAGGTTATCTTGCCTCAAGCCATTAAAATCACAATTCCTAGCTTGATTAACCAATTCATCATCACTTTGAAAGATACCACATTAGTTTCAGTTATCGGACTTGTTGAATTACTCCAAACAGGTCAAATCATCGTGGCCCGTAACTTCCAAGCCTTCCGTGTTTATGGATTAATTGGCTTAGTTTACATGATTGTCCTCCTCTTCTTGATGTGGGTTGGACGTCGAGTAGAAAAAAGAATGAAATAATAAATAAGGAGAACATACTAACATGGGAATCAATACTCAAATTGAAGTCACTGATCTTCACAAATCTTTTGGAAAAAATGAAGTTCTAAAAGGAATTACTACAAAATTTGAAAAAGGGGATGTCGTATGTATTATCGGTCCCTCAGGTTCTGGAAAATCGACTTTTCTTAGAGCTTTGAATGGTCTTGAAACAGCCACTTCTGGTGATATCATTATCGACGGATTTAATCTGACTGATAAAAATACAAATCTCAATCTCGTTCGTCAAAACGTTGGAATGGTCTTTCAACATTTCAATCTTTTTCCAAACATGACTGTTTTACAAAATATTACTTATGCCCCAATTGAGTTGAAAAAATTATCTAAAGATGATGCAAATGAAAAAGCCATGCAGCTTCTCGAAACAGTTGGCTTGGTAGATAAAAAAGACGCGATGCCAGAAATGCTTTCTGGAGGACAAAAACAACGTGTTGCGATTGCTCGTGCCCTCGCAATGAACCCTGATGTTATGCTCTTTGATGAGCCAACCTCAGCGCTTGACCCTGAAATGGTTGGAGATGTCCTCGCGGTTATGCAAAAACTTGCTGAAGAAGGAATGACAATGTTAATTGTCACTCACGAAATGGGCTTTGCTCGTAAAGTTGCCAATCGCGTGATTTTCACTGATGGTGGAGTAATCCTAGAAGATGGTACCCCTGAAGAACTTTTTGACAATCCTAAACATCCACGTTTACAAGACTTTTTATCAAAAGTTTTAAATGCCTAATATAAAAAACACCTTACGGTGTTTTTTTTATTGAACTAAACAAAGAAGACTTATTCTTATTTAATTAAATTGCTTAATTTGCCAAAATGTTGCAACATCATTTTTAAGGCACGTAAGATTCCATAAGCCGATGCTGTCCCAGCCGCTAAACCAGCTGCTCCAGCAATTCTTAATTTAAGAATATGTGCTTTTTGATTCACTTCACTAGCAATAGAACGATTAGCTATTGCTTTTTGCGTTGTTGAAAATGATGGCGTAGGAGGAGCTAACGGAGCTTTTATCTGATTTTCAGGCGATTGACTTGGTCGTTCACTTTTTTGAATAGGTGCAGTTTTTTTAGGCTCTTCTACGTTTTTTTCTTTGAATTTCTCTTTATCATGACTTTGTTCTGGTTGACTAGTAGTGCTAGTTATAGGAGCTGGAACTTTCTGCTTATCAGGTTCATTCTGTTTCGGACTTTCTATGCTTTTGGCAGGAGTTGATGGTGAGCTATCATCTCCTTCGTCTTTAGAAGGAAGTGGAGGAATAGCAGCTTTTTCTTTATAAGACACACTGATAGAAGTCGTCTGACTATCATATTTTCCGACCAATAAATTTCCCTTCAATAATGAAGCAATTTCCTCTGGGTCCTCAATTATCGTTGTAGTGATTCCATTTTTCCAATCAACTTTTTGAATTTTAACAATGGCACGATATGTTTTTCCATTAGTAGTTAAAATTTCATCAATTGGAATTTGGTAAGTTTCCCCATAAAGAGACCAGAAAATTCTTTTGTAGATTCGCCACCTACTGGTTTATTAACTGTGAGCTTTAAGTTACTTTCTTTTGCAGAAACAATAATTTTAAATGATTTTGGACTAGCATCCTCCTGCTGACTAATCGCCACTTCAGGATCAGTATAAGACTTTCCATTGTTATCTATCACTTCTGAAATGAAATAGCCCTCAGGAAGATTAGACATTA
>NZ_BCVK01000009.1 GCF_001591705.1 Lactococcus cremoris subsp. cremoris NBRC 100676
GGGAGTGTGCTATTATAAGTCATATAAGTCGTGCGCTTTCTAATGCTTAGTGGTTTAAGATTAGGATAGCACGACTTATTTATTTTCCAATGAAATTAACTAGCAATTCGGGTGCTATTTTACATTTTTATAGTATACTAATAATAAGTTTGTATAGAAAAGGGCTAGATGATAATGGATAATGATATTCAACTATTGACAGAAGAAGCAAATGAGTTATCTCACATTTTGAATAGAGGAAATATTGTCAGTGCCCAAGTACAAAAAATGGAGCCTTATGAGCAAGGATTTTCTGGGGCTAGTTTACTTCGACTCAAAGTCCTTTTTGCTGATGGACAGCAAGGGAGTTTTATTGGTAAGAAAGCAGATTTAAAGGAGAGAATGGTGATGCGAACGCTGACAGAACAAGGTCATCATCATACGCCAGCAGCTTATTGCGAGAATTTAACATCAGATGAAGCCCAATGGATGGTTGAAGAAGATTTAGGTAAACAACTTAGTGCACCTTCTAATCGTTTGCAATGGTTGAATAAAGTTGCGGCTGCTCTTGCTGAAATTCATGGAAATAATATGAACCGAGGAAAAGAAATGGCGTGGCTCACGCCTGCTGATGCTGAATATTGGAATAAAATAGTAGGTCAACTATCGGTGGACCATTTTGAAAAAGCAATTTCTGATGATTATAGATTTGCTCAGCAATTTGAAGGCTATTTACCGAAAGTAAAAGAAAAGGCCGCTTTATTTGCGAAGAATATGATAGAAATCTCTCAGGAAGAAGAGTGGTTAACCTTGACACATGGCGATTTACAAAATGTTGAGGGAAACCATGTCTATAATATTCAAGGAAATCCTTATATTATTGATTTTGGATTTTCAAGCTATGCTCCTTTTTATATTGACCTTGTAGATTATTTTTCTGCTGATGAGGCTATCTTATATCATAAAGCACTTATAGAAAGAGGCTTTTCTTTGGAATTAAAAGACTTTGAAGAACGTTTTAAGGCAGCAATTTTATACCCTTGCTTTATTTACATGTTTCCAAGTATGATGGACTGGAAAAGGGGAAATGAAGAAAAGTTGATGAAATTGATTGATAAAATTGTTCATGACTGACGTAAAAAAATGGCTAAGTTCTGTCATTAAAAAAACGCGAAATAAACAATCAAATATAAAAATAAAAAAAGACAAAATGTTTAAATTTGTCTTTTTCTTTTATTGAGAAAATTCGGACATGCTAATTATTTTCTTTAGTTTTTTTCTTCCGACGACGGTAGAGATAAAGTAAAATAACAAAAATAGGAATTAAGAGTAAGAACCACAATAACCACCAATAAGAGTTTTTCTTTTGAACAGAATTGTTCGCAATTTCTTTGACTTGTTTACTGCTAACAGTAAATTTCTCAGTAAAATGCCAAGTATTTTTACCAGATTTGGCTACCAAATCTAAATAGTAATGTCCTGCTTTAAGCTTAGTCTTTGCGGGAACACTATAATCAAAAGTAGAATGAGGGGCCATATCAAGATTTTCATCAGTAGATTGATATAAAAGTTTATTATTATCTTGCTGATAAACTTTAGTGGATATAGACAGGTGTGGCATTACCCAGCTTGTTGGATTAGCCAGTTTAGCCAGAATGCCTGATTTATTTTTATTGGTAACTCCTGCTGTCACTTCGGTCAATTGTAAATCTAGCTGAGCTGTTGAGCTTGGCTGTGTTCGAATGACCACGGGGATTTCTGCACTATAATGATTAACGATTTTTTGATTTTTATTTTCTTCTTGTTCTACATTATTTGGAACTTTTGAGACATGAATAGCGCCTAAAATGATTCCAGGTGATGAAACGGAAGGTCGGGTCAAATTAAGAAGAACTTCTTTACTTTGATTTTCAGCAATTTCGACTTCTGTAGTCTCAGCATTTAATTGGCTAAGAGTTGTTGAAGTACTAGGGAAAGGAAGAGTAGCTCTAGAAGGGGCTGCATAAGATATTTGCCCTAAATTATTTGTCAAACCATTATATAAAGAAACTTTGAATTTATTAGTTTGACTTTCGTTATTAGAAATTGTTAAGGAGAGTTGAGCTGTAGAATCAGTTGGAATCAGCAAATCATAAAATGATGCGTCTTTTGTCTGGTACTGATTTTCATTTTTCTTAATTGAAAAATTGGCATCTGCCTGTACAGGGAGTTGTGTCAGTAAAAGACTACCGAAAATAAATGATAAAAGGAGGAAGAGTTTGTTCATAAGAGTTCCTTTTGGGAAAATTATTAATAACAACCCTCACGCTGTGAGGGTTGCCTATAAATTAGTTGAAGTCACTAGCTTTTGTGACTGTTTTTGAGATTGTCCAATCAACATTTAATGTGATAGATTTACCAGCGGTAGCTTTTGCTTGAGCTTTAGTTAAGGCAATATTTGTACTATCTTTATCAATATTTAAAGACTCTTGTCCAAAGTTTTCATTATCAGCCGCTTTAGTGAACACAGCACCACTTAAGCTGGTCAATGTTACACCATTTATTGTTAAGTTAGCTCCAGTATCTTGAGTGCTACCTGAAACTGTCCAACCTGTTGGGTTGGCTCTTGTATCAGTGACGTGTACAGCTTCTTTACCAGTTGTATTAGTACTATCTTTCAAAAGAACTGAAATATCACTATTATTATATTGGAATGAACCAAAGTCAAGGCTATCAATACTATTAAGTGTAACATCACCATCAGTAATTTCTAGAGTTCCTGTAGAAGTAGCGTCATCAGCAAATACAACGGCTGTTTATGAGACTCCCATTAGAGTAGCTAGGGTTAATAAAGCAAGGTTTATTTTTTTCATTTTTATATCTCATTAAGTTAGTGGATTTTTAGAACTACAATATCGTAACACATTGTAACCAAAAAAACTAACATTAAAATGATATAATACTTAATAGTTTTTAAAAACATAAAGGAGATTGTTTTGCATTGATGTAGTATATAAATTACAACATTACAAAACAACCTTCTGAAAGTGTGGTATTAAGGGGATTAATTGAAAAGAAGTAAATGTTTTTTGTATTATATAAGTGAGATTGTCATATTCGCCATTTTATTGGTGCTTTTATCGCAAGGAGTTCAGGCAGATACAAAAGGAATTGTTAGACCGAGTGACAAATATCCTTTAGGAGCGGCAACAATGGCAACTTTCTATGCAGGGGAGAATATGGTTATTAACACTAACTATCCAACCAATGGGGAGTTTTATGCAGGTCACTTTTATTCAGGAACAAGTTTATAAAGTGATGGAAAAACTGAACTTGGACCTGGAAGTATCAATGATTTAAGTAAATATACAGGTAAGTTGTCCAATAATCTGGATCCAATGTTTATTTCGCCCACGGCATTTTCTCCAGCTATCACAAAGTCACTTGCTGAGACACAGAGTTTGCGAGGAAATCAAGGGGAGACCTACCATTACGTGATGGGGGCAACCAAAGCTGATGAATTTACTGACAATCAATTAAACAGTATTTTTAATAATAATGAATATAAGACAGCTTTTACGAATAAAGCTTACAAGAAATCTAATGGAGAAACGGCTCATCTTGAAGATATTGATTATTTTAAAGATAATGGTGTAGTCAATCAAAGTTCGGGAATTCAAAATGTAACAACTGTCAGTGATTATTATGATAATTTGACTGCGAGTACCTATGATTCTGAGGGAAATATAACTGGTTATAAATTAGCGGTCTTTAATGATGCAATAAAAAATCTGTAACAGTCAATAGCCAAATGGTCAAAGACCCTATCTGGACTTCGCCAAGCCTTATCCAAATAAATATAAATATGGATGAAACTAAAACGAATACTGGGGTTGTTGCGGTTGATATTGACGGTAAGGCAAATAATGGTATTTTTCAAAATTCAGAAGAAGTATCAATAAATTTGTTAAACTATGATTCTAGTAAGCAAAAAATTCCTTATATCATTTTGAATTACCATAATTTTAATCAATTTAATTTTGAGAACACTTCAATTTTCAGAGTAAGTGCTTATACAAGTGAACAAGTGAAACGTGATAAGCCAGATGTAAATCAATTTTATTTAAAAGATGACCGTCTAAATTTATCCTCAACAAAGGATAACGCGCAGAGATATAATACCGCTTCACATATTATTAATAATTTCAATACAATTACCGGTGGAGAGGACTCAACGATTCAAATCAATAATGATAAAACAGATGATGGTTTTTCATTTTTAGGAACCTTACTAGCCCCTCACACTAATATTTCCGTAAACAGTACCACAACTCAAGGGTTCGCAGGAAATATAGTAACGGGACGCAGTCTTTACTTATTGAGTGATATCACCGCTGACAATGCCTTCTCGGCAAATTTTAACAGCGATGGTGATTTTCCCGGTACCAGCGATTTAGAACCTGATGCAAATACACCACCGCGTATTCTATCAATTGATTTACCTGACAATGTTAGTTTTAGCCCAGAAAATGCGACGACTCATTAGAAATTTGAATTTTCTTTAAACAATAATATCCAGGTAGACCCAGAATCCCAAACGATGCACCGATTAGATGGCAGAAAAGTAAAAAATACATTTAATATTTAGCAACCAGCCAATAGTTCGAGCAATCTGTGGTCGCGTATGAATGACGGACAATGGAAAAAATATGAAAAAGAAGCAATCGCAGCTAATGACCAAGATAGTGCTCAGACTACCCAACTCTCAATTGCTGACGTCACAGAAGATTTAAAAACTGCTGATGGAAAAGATAATTATGATTGATCAGACCTTATATGATGGAGGTCAAATTGATGCTTCTTATGATGTGGATGGTCAACAAAAAGCATTCATTGGTCAGCATTTATTACATAGAAATAAATTTTCATTTATTGTTGCAAGAAAAGAAGATGACTTATCAACGATGAGTCAAGAAGAAATTGATAAGAAGTATTCTAATACAATGGCTGTCTATACACTCGAAGTACATGGAGACCTTTTGGTCAATTATCCTAAGATATTTGATTTTGGGACTTATCAATTGGGGACCTCAGGATTAGCAAATAATGAGTTTAGAGTTGCGAAAGGTCAAATTAATGTAGAGAATCCTTATTATTTGGATTGGAAATTACTTGTAAAAAATACCACGACTGAAATTCAAAATAATCCATTGTTGTTAGATAGCGCAACGGATTTTAATGCTCAATTATATAATCTTGTCAGTGATACAGATGATACTTGGTTACCGGGCGCTTTTGTAAATTTGGGCTCACTCAAGGCAACAGGAGAACAAACAATGCTAGTACTAAGTACTGAACCTGATAATTCGGTTGATTCCAATTGGACTGAAGTTTAGCCAACTTCAAGTATGCAGTTTTATAAAACAGATGTGGAGTTAAAGTTCCATACGAATCGTGCGGATGGTTATGTAAAAAGAACGGGAAGTTATAAGTTGAATGCTTCTTGGGAATTAACAACTCCAAATATCATCAAAAAATAGTTGGAGGATTTCTACATTTATAGATTTAGCAAACTTTAAAAATAATCAGATGAAATTTGGAATGAATGGGTCTGTATTGAGAAGTTGGCTAATTTTTAGGCCTTATCGTCATTTATTGACCCTCATTGATAGGGTATGTTATAATGTAAAGGGAATAACTGATTTTTTAGCTTTATTAAGGAGGCTTTTCATGGCAAAACATTCAAAAGCGAGTTTAAAAAACAATAAAAAAATAATTGCAATTATCAGTTTAGCAGTCATTTTAATTGTTGCTCTCGGAGTCATCGCTTATCAAGTTTTTTATCCTCATAAAACCTCTGATAAAGCAGCATCATTTGCACAAACAAGCTCAACAAAGGTAAGTAAGAGCACTGCAAGTAAATCAAAAAGTAGTAGCACATCCAGTGATTCAACTCAAGCATCGACATCGAGTTCATCGACATCGACTACTTCAACGACTTCAGCAAGTTCATCAAGTAGCCAAAGTACAAGTACTCCGGCGAATTGGACTGACTTAACAAGCACACAGCAAGATGCAGTATATGCCCAATGGGTTAATAACTCACAAGGCAAATTCGATGTATATACTGGGGAAGCTTATCGGATTTATTTAGTCAATGTAGGAGCAAACGGAGTCTCATCTTATAATGACCCAGTTGATGTGATTCAGAATACAGCACGTGTTCAAATTAACGCAAATGGAACATATTATTTGCAAGTTCCAGACCCAAGCCAAACAGGCTTAAGAATGGCACAGAATCCTTGGCCGTTGGTCAATTGGCAAACTAAAGAAACACTGACAGGTGCACAACTTGCAGCCAAATATGGTTCAGATACTTCACTCAATAGTGGAAGTTCACAAATTAAATCAATAAATGCCACACCAGTTCCAACAGGAAATTGATAAGAAGTAGACTGACTTTTGTCAGTCTTTTTTTGTGAAATTAAAGTACTGACTATTCTGTCAGTGTTTTTGGATTGGCAACGATGACTGATAGAGACTGTAAGTGATTTTTTAGACAAAAAATGCTATAATTTTCAGGATGAATGAAAATTTGAACGGCATTTTAAATGTCTATAAAGAAGCTGGTTGGACATCTTTTGATGTCGTCGCCAAACTTCGTTGTATTTTAAAAACAAAAAAAATTGGACATGGTGGGACTTTAGACCCATCAGTAACCGGTGTTTTACCTATTGCTGTTGGAAAATCAACACGATTATTAGAATATATGGAAGCAGCAGGTAAAATTTACGAAGGTCAAGTGACGATTGGGTTTTCAACTGAAACTGAGGATGCTGATGGTGCAATTGTAAATCAAACGCCAGTAAAAAATAATTTAACTGAGAGTGAAATTGATTCTGCTATGTCGCGCTTTGTCGGGAAAATAAAACAGATTCCGCCAATGTATTCGGCAGTAAAAATCAATGGGAAAAAGTTATATGAATATGCTAGAGCGGGTCAGACGATTGAACGCCCAGCAAGAGAGATTACAATAAAATCTTTTGTAAGGACAAGCCCGATTGATTGGAATAAGGAAGAAGGCTTAGTCACTTTTTCTTTCAAAGTTGAGTGTAGTAAAGGGACTTATGTTCGGACTTTAGCGGTTGATTTGGCGGACAGTCTTGGTTATGCAGGACATATGTCAAAATTACAACGGACGGCAAGTAATGGCTTACTGATTAAAGATGCTATTAAATTGTCAAAAATTGAAGAAATACAAGAATCAGGAAAGCTTTCTACTATATTGTATCCAGCAGAATATGCTGTCAGTGATTTGCCTAGGGTTAATTTGACTACTGTTCAGTTTGATATGGCGCGTGTTGGCAAGAAATTTGCTCAAAGTGATTGGACAAATGAAGTAGAAACTGCTGACAGCTCTGTCAACAAGACAAAGCAGCAAGAATATTTACTGACAGACTTGTCGTTACTGACAACAGAAAAATTTGCGGCTTTTTATAATGATAAATTAGTTGCTGTCTATATGAAACATCCTGAAAAAGAAGGAATCTGGAAACCCAATAAAGTATTGGTCTGATTCTAAGCACATGAAGTTAAAAGTGAGAAAAATGGAAATATTAGAATTTACTGATGAACTAAAATTTGATGAAGAACTAATTCTTGTCCTCGGTTATTTTGACGGCTTACACCGAGGACATCAAAGCCTCTTTGCTGAAGCAAAAAAAATTGCTGCAGTATTAAATTTAAAAATTGCTGTTTTTACATTTCCAGAAAAACCAACTTTAACATTTAATAAATTTGAGCCAGATATGCTTTTAAAATTAACCTCAGATAAAAAAAGAGCAGAACTGTTTGCTGAAAATGGGGTTGATTATCTTGTTTTTAAAGACTTTACCTCTAAGTTTGCGCATCAAACTTCAACAGAATTTGCTAAAAGTGTAGTCATGAGATTTAATCCTAAAGTCGTTATTACTGGTTTTGATTATACAACGGGTTCTGATATGAAGAATCTAGAGTCAACAGAAGACTATCGGGTTGTTATTATGCCAGAAAAAGCTGATGAGCAAGGGAAAATTTCTTCAACTCGGATTAGAAAAGCAGTTGAAGCAGGAGATATTGCTCAAGCTAATCAACTACTAGGCTATTCTTATGAAACAACTGGGCTTGTTGTACATGGTTTTGCTAGAGGAAGACAGTTAGGTTATCCAACAGCAAACTTGGTCATTAAAGATTATGTTCATCTGCCTGCTGTGGGAGTTTATACCTGTGATGTACTCTTTGCGGGTGAACGTCATCGAGGTTTTGCTTCAATTGGCTATAATGACACCTTTAATGGCACTGAGAAAACGGTAGAAGTTCATATCTTTGATTTTAATGGAGAAATCTATGGTGAAAATTTGACCGTGTTATGGTTAGATAAAATTCGCGATATGATAAAATTTGAAGGTATTGATCAATTGATTGACCAGATGAAAGAAGATGAACAAATCGCTCGAGATTTTAAAGCGTAAGAAACTAGGAAAAGAGATTTGGAAAGGGAGCCAAAAAACGTTGTGAGTCAATAGTTAACTCACTTGTTTTTTTGTGAAAAAAGAGATGAAAATTAATAATAAAAAAGTTGTAATTGTGGGAGCTGGAGCAGTAGGGAGTACTTATGCTCATAATTTGGTCGTTGATGATTTAGCAGATGAAATCGCCATTATCAATACTAATAAAAGTAAGGCTTCTGCCAATAGTTTGGACTTACTTCATGCTCTGCCTTATTTAAACTCAGCTCCTAAAAATATTTATGCAGCAGACTACGCTGATGTTGCTGACGCCGATATCGTTGTTTTATCCGCTAATGCTCCGTCAGCTACCTTTGGTAAAAATCCAGACCGTCTTCAATTACTAGAAAATAATGTTGAAATGATTCGCGATATCACGCGAAAAACAATGGACGCTGGCTTTGACGGTATTTTCTTAGTAGCTTCAAACCCCGTAGACGTACTTGCTCAAGTAGTTGCTGAAGTTTCTGGCTTACCTAAACACCGTATTATTGGAACAGGAACCTTGCTTGAAACAAGTCGAATGCGACAAATTGTAGCTGAGAAACTTCAAATTAACCCTAAAAGTATTCATGGTTATGTTTTAGCTGAACATGGGAAATCTAGTTTTGCCGCTTGGTCCAATGTTACTGTTGGTGCAATTCCATTAACAACATGGCTTGAAAAATATCCGAATCCAGATTTTCCGACATTTGATGAAATTGATCAAGAAATTCGCGAAGTTGGCTTAGATATTTTCATGCAAAAAGGAAATACATCATACGGAATCGCAGCTTCATTAGCGCGTTTAACAAGAGCAATTTTCCGAAATGAGAGCGTCATTTTACCTGTTTCAGCTCATTTGACAGGTCAGTACGGACAAGCTGAACTATATACAGGTAGTCCAGCAATAATCGACCGGACAGGCGTTCGAGCTGTTTTAGAATTGGAATTAACAGCAGAAGAGCAAGGTAAATTTGAACATTCTGCAGCACTCTTAAAAGAGAACTTTGAATCCATCAAGGAAAAATGCACATTATAAAATAAGGGATAGATAATTATCCCTTTTTTTATTTAATTAAACGAAATAATATTTCTTAAATAAAAAAATAAAATTAATGCTTGAAATAATAATTCGTTTACGATATAATGAATACGTTATCAAGAAATGATATTTCGAAAGGATAAAAAATGTACGGTTTTTCAATTTTCATGAATAAAGACTTAGATGAAAAAACTTATTCATATATTGACAAAATGGCAAACCAAGGTTTTAAAGGGATTTTTACGTCTATGCACATTCCGGAAGATGAAGTGAGCCTTTATAAAAAAAGGCTGATGGATTTAGGGAAGAGAGCAAAAGAGAATCATTTAAAACTCATGGTTGATATCTCAGCAAATGCTCTAGAGAAAGCTGGCTTTTCTATTAATCGCCTTAAAGAGCTTAAAGATTTAGGTGTAACTGGTCTTAGGATGGATTATCATATTAGCAATGAAACAATTGCTAAAGTGAGTCAGGAACTGACAGTAAGTCTAAACGCTAGTACTATTACACCAAAAGACATTGATGAGTTAAAAGAACATAAAGCAAACTTTAGCAAACTTGAAGCATGGCATAATTACTATCCAAGACGTGAAACAGGACTTTCCCGTGAAGGTTTTCTTAAAAAGAATGAGTTTCTGAAAAATCATTCTTTTCAAGTGATGGCATTTATTCCAGGCGATGATTCTTTACGGCATCCTCTGTATCAAGGATTACCAACTCTTGAAGAGCACAGATTCAAACACCCTCTGGCTTGTTTACTAGATATGGAATCAATGAATGTTGAACATATTTACGTCGGCGATGGAGGTTTGAAAGACTATACCCTTAAACAGATTAAAGGTTATTTTCAAGAAAATGTATTGTCAGTGAGAGCTAGTCAAACAACAACTTCCTTTAGTTATGTCTTAGGTCAACATGAAAATAGACAAGATGATGCCAGAGATATAATTAGGAGCGCTCAAGCGCGCTTCAAGGAAATTCCAGAAATTATCCCAGAAAACACAAGTGAGCGAAGTAGAGGCTCAATCACTATTGATAATTGTGACTATGGCCGTTATATGGGTGAAATTCAAATTGTCAAAAATGATTTAGCAGCAGATGAGAAAGTCAATGTCGTAGGCAAGATAATCGCTGAAGACAGACCACTCATTACTTTCATTGGTTCAGGACAAAAATTTAAAATAGAAAAAGAGAAAAATAATGATTGATTTATCAACACTAACAACAGAACGACGAAATGACGAAACATTTAACCTTGATCAAATGACCGTAAAAGAAGCACTTGTCAAAATGAACAATGAAGATAAGAAAGTAGCTTATGCGGTAGAAGAAGCATTACCAAATATTGAACCAGTTATTTCATCAGCAATAGAAGCTTTTAACAAAGGTGGACGTTTGATTTATATGGGAGCTGGAACAAGTGGTCGTCTGGGGGTTCTTGATGCGGCTGAATGTGTCCCAACTTTTGGTGTGCCAGCAACGCAAGTCGTTGGTTTAATCGCTGGAGGAGACAAGGCAATGACAGTCGCAGTTGAAGGAGCTGAGGATAGTTTAGAACTAGGTAGACAAGATTTAATTGACTTAAATTTGTCAGAAAATGATCTAGTTTTAGGAATTGCTGCAAGTGGACGAACACCTTATGTGATTGGTGCTTTAGACTATGCAAAAGAAATTGGTGCTAAAAGAGCCAGTCTTTCTTGTAATCTTAATGCTGAAATTTCAAAACATGCTGAATTTCCGATTGAAGTTGACTGTGGTCCAGAATTTTTAACTGGTTCTACTCGCTTGAAATCAGGGACAGCTCAAAAATTAATTTTGAATATGATTTCAACAATTTCAATGATTGGAATCGGGAAAGTTTATAATAATTTGATGGTTGATGTTAAGCCAACTAACGAAAAATTAGTTGAGCGTAGCAAACGAATCATTATGCAAGCAACAGATTGTACTTATGAAGAAGCCGAAGAAAAATTCAATGAAGCAAATCAAGATGTCAAACTGGCGATTATAATGCTTCTAACTGACTGTGCGGCAGAAGAAGGAAAGACAAAACTAGTTAAAGCAAATGGTTTTGTGAAAAATACTCTGAATTAAGAATTCACCCTTTTAAGGTAGAAAAAGGAGCAAAAATGGCGGAAGAAAAAATAGCTCGTATTGCAAGAGAGATTTATGAAAATGTTGGCGGAACACAGAATGTCAAAAAATTGATTCATTGCATGACTCGTGTTCGGATGACCATTATTGACGATTCTAAAGTTAATCTCGCAGGCCTAAAAGCGATTGACGGGGTAATGGGCGTTGTTGAAGATGAAACACTTCAAGTTGTTATAGGACCTGGAACAGTAAATAAAGTTGCACAAGCAATGGTCGACACAGTTGGCGTAAGATTGGGAGAAGCTTTTCCAAATGCAGAAGGTCAGTCAATCGACGATTTAATGGCAAAAACAAAATCGGAAGCTAAAGAAAAGTATAATAAACCCTCAAAATTTAAGGCAGTATTAAATACAATTTCTAAAATATTCGTTCCCTTGATTCCAGCCTTTGTTGGTGCTGGTTTAATTGGAGGATTAGCCTCTGTATTAGGTAACTTGGTCACTGCTGGAACTTTAGATGCAGTAACTTGGACACAATTTATTACTGTTCTTAAGATTATTCAATCTGGAATCTTCTCTTATTTGGCTATTTATGTCGGAATAAACTCAGCTCAAGAATTTGGTGCGACTCCAGCTCTTGGTGGGGTCATCGGTGCTGTTTCTCTACTAACAGGTATGAATCCAGAGCTTCCTCTAAAGAATATTTTTAACGGAAGTGCTCTTTCATCCGGTCAAGGTGGGATTATTGGTGTAATTTTTGCAGTTTGGCTATTATCAATTTTAGAAAAACAATTGCGTAAATTTATTCCTGATTCAATTGATATTATTGTTACACCTACGATTGGTTTATTAGTGATTGGGTTTGCAGAAATCTTTGCTATTATGCCAATAGCAGGCGTCATTTCTTCAAGTTTGGTAGGAGCAATTAATTTTATTCTTCAAGTTGGTGGTGGCATTTCTGGTTTTGTACTTGGCGTTCTCTTTTTACCAATGGTTATGTTTGGTTTGCACCAAATTTTGACTCCGATTCATTTAGAAATGATTTCCAAAACTGGCTCAACTCAATTATTGCCAATTCTAGCCATGGCTGGTGCTGGTCAAGTCGGTGCTGCGATTGCACTTTGGCTTCGTTTGAGAAAAGATAAAGAATTTGTTGAACTCGTAAAAGGGGCTTTGCCAGTTGGAATATTAGGTATTGGTGAACCTTTAATTTATGGAATTACGCTTCCTCTTGGTCGTCCCTTTATTACGGCCTGTATTGGTGGAGGGATTGGTGAGCCCATTATTGGTTCTTTAGGTCAAGCAGGTGCCATTGCTATTGGGCCTTCAGGTCTTGCTCTCCTTCCACTTATTGCCAATGGGAAATGGTGGGTATATCTTCTCGGTCTCTTGGGTGCTTATGTGGGTGGATTTATCGCAACTTATCTCTTTGGGATTCCTAAAGATGCTAAGGAAAAAGCGGATAATTATGGAAAATCCGTACAAATGGAAACTCTCCAACCTACATTACGTGTCGTAACGACGCCAGAATTTTATAGCTCAGTAATCAGTTCACCACTTGATGGTAATGTAAAAGAACTTTCTTCAATTGAGGATGAAGTTTTCTCAAGCGGAATGTTGGGTAAAGGAGTGGCAATTGAACCAACGAATGGAGAAATTGTGTCTCCAGTTAACGGAGTAGTCTCAACTGTCTTTCCGACTAAACATGCTATAGGTTTGACCAGTGATGAAGGGGTAGAAATATTAATTCATATCGGCATGGATACTGTTGCTTTAAATGGTGAAGGATTTGAAAGTTTTGTTAAGCAAAATGATCGTGTTAGAAAAGGTGATTTATTAGTTCGAGCTGATTTTGAAAAAATAAAAGAAGCAGGCTTGTCTACAATTACACCAGTTGTTATTACTAATTCGGATACTTACAGAGAAATTATCATTACACATGGTGCAACAATAAGTAAAGGTCAAGAAATTTTCACAGTAAAAGCATAAAAGTTAGAGGTTGGTTTATACCAACCTCTTTGTTATAATGAAATAAGAATGGAGAGGATACATGGATACTTTACTTATCATCAGGCAAAATTATTCTAACTTTACAACAGTTGAGAAAAAAATAGCCGACTATATTTTTGAAGTCGGAGAAAAAATGTTAGAAAAAAGTGCGCAAGAGGTAGCGAGTGAAATTGGAAGTTCTTCGGCGGCTTTAGTAAGATTTTCCAGAAAGTTGGGTTATGATGGATTCTCACAACTTAAACAAAAATTGAGTGCCTCCTATGCTGTTCATGAAGATGATGAAGATTATTATAAAGAAGTAAATGACTCTGAAACACCGTCCTCAATCAAGAATAAACTAAAAGTTCGGGTTAATCATATGGTGGAAACGACCAATGCAGCCTTATCAGATGATGAAATCATGGCGGCTGTCGCTTTAATTGATGAAGCAGAAAGTATTTTTGTATTTGGTATTGGAGCATCATCTATGGTTGCTCAGGATATTTTTCAAAAGTTTAGTCGAATTGGAAAGCAAGTTTTCTTTATTCAAGATGCTCATTTATTTGTTTCATCTCTTTCGATTTCGGATAGAAAAACAATTTTTATTGGCATTTCGATGAAGGGAGAAACAAAGGAAGTAATTGAACTTGCACGAGTCGTAAAAGGGATGAAAATTCCAATTATTGCTATCACTTCAAGAGAAGAATCGACACTCGGACAGATGTCAGATTATATCCTTCATTCAGTTTCTGGAGAAGATTATCAAATGCGTACGGCTGCCACCATGAGTTTGATGGCACAACTTTATGTTGTGGACATTCTTTTCTATATGTTTGTATCAGAACATTTTACCGAGAGCTATGATAAGTTAGAAAAGACACGAGATGCAATTAAATTATTGGAAGAAAAATGATAGAGCCGAAATTTACTGATGATGAGTTGATTTCTGCAATTTTTTTCACAATGTGATAAAATAGACCATGTAAAAGATGGATTAAAAGTCCAAAATTTAAGAGGCTTAAAAGGCCCTATAAGGAGAATTAGAATGTCACGTAAACCAATTATCGCTGGTAACTGGAAAATGAATAAAACTTTGTCAGAAGCACAAGCTTTTGTTGAAGCTGTTAAAAATAACTTGCCTTCATCTGATAATGTTGAATCAGTTATCGGTGCACCTGCTCTTTTCCTCGCTCCTATGGCTTACCTTCGTCAAGGTTCAGAATTGAAACTTGCTGCTGAAAATAGCTACTTCGAAAATGCTGGAGCATTCACTGGTGAAAACAGCCCAGCTGCAATCGTTGACCTTGGTGTTGAATACATCATCATCGGTCACAGCGAACGTCGTGAATATTTCCACGAAACTGACGAAGACATCAACAAAAAAGCAAAAGCAATCTTCGCTGCTGGAGCAACTCCAATCCTTTGTTGTGGTGAAACTTTGGAAACTTTTGAAGCTGGTAAAACAGCTGAATGGGTTTCAGGTCAAATCGAAGCTGGTCTTGCAGGATTGACTGCTGAACAAGTTTCAAACTTAGTTATCGCTTACGAACCAATCTGGGCAATTGGAACTGGTAAAACTGCGACAAACGAAATTGCTGACGAAACTTGTGGTGTTGTACGTTCAACAGTTGAAAAACTTTACGGAAAAGAAGTTTCAGAAGCTGTACGTATCCAATACGGTGGATCAGTAAAACCTGAAACAATCGAAGGATTGATGGCTAAAGAAAACATCGACGGTGCCCTCGTTGGTGGAGCTTCACTTGAAGCTGATAGCTTCCTTGCATTGCTTGAAATGTACAAATAATTTTTAAATTATGGGTTGAATGAAAGTACTGACAATTCTGTCAGTACTTTTTTGGAACTTTTTTGAACCTTTGTCATAGGATAGCATTTTACAGATATGCTAGTACCTCTATCAGTAAATTTTTTGATAAAATAAATAGATGACATCTATTTAAGGGGAGAAAAAATGTGTACTAGTTTTCAACTAAAATCAAGTGATGGTGGCCTAGTTTTTGCAAGAACAATGGATTGGCATCCATTTAAGGCAGAAGCACTGGTTCTGCCTAAGAATTATGAATGGACAAGTGTTTACAATGGGAAAAAATGACAAATCCTTATGCAATTCTTGGTGTTTGAAATAGTGAAATGCGTCAACATGCTGATATTTCTGACGGGGTCAATGAATATGGCTTAGCTGCTCAAAAATTAACCTTTTCGAATCAGTCAGATTATGCTAGCGAAGGAGAAGCTGGGAAAATTCAACTCGCTGCTTTTGAATTTTTACTTTGGTTATTAGGAAACTGTCGTTCAATTGAAGAAGTTCGTCAGAAGATTGATACTGTCCAATTAATGACCGATGAAAATTCAACTTTCAAATTTGGCCGAAATGATTTGCATTTTTCGGCAACGGATTCGAGTGGTCAAATGATAAATATCGAACCACATGGTGGACGTCTGATCATTTCAAATAACTCGATAGGTGTGGTCACCAATGCTCCCAAATTTGAAAGAGAAGTTGAAAAATTAACCACTTATATGGATCTTAATATACTGACAGAACCATCAGTAAAAAATAATAATCCCAATCAGATTTCGACTGGGAGTTTTAATGGTAAACCAGTATTTCCTGGTGGATTTACACCGACTTCCCGATTTATCCGGGCCGCTATCTATAAAGAAAGAGCCATTTATCCTAAAAATGAACAGCAAAATATTATTGAAGCTTGGCATATTTTAAATGGGGTGACTGTTCCTAAATCAGAGGGCCGCTCAGGGACTTATACTGTCTATCGAAGTGCAGTTGAGGTGACGAGTCGAAGACTTTATTTACAGACTTATGAGGATTTAAGCGTTCAAGTCTATCGATTCCCAGAAGAACTCTAGTCCTAAAATTTTGCTATAATAAAGCAAGATTAATAGGAGAAATTAATGCATTTTATTGTTATATTAGGGGCGCTCATTTCGTTGTCCTTTACAAGCACTTATCTTGTTGCCAGCATTCGTGGTCGTGTTAAACCCAATAAAATTACCTGGTTAATATGGGGTATTGCTCCACTAATTAGCACAGCTGCATCATTATCAACAGGAGTTTCTTGGGCGAGTTTACCAGTGTTTATGGCCGGTTTTGGGCCAATCTTAGTATTTACTGTTGCTTGTTTCAATAAGGCTGCTTATTGGAAAATGGGAAAAATTGATTATATTTGTGGTTTTGTATCAATCTTGGCTTTAGTTGCTTGGTATATGACTAAGAACCCAAATGTTGCTATTTTGTTAGCGATTCTCTCAGATGCTTTAGCGGCACTTCCAACTCTGATTAAAGGTTGGAACTTCCCAGAAACCGAAAATGGATTCTTGTTCTTAGGAAGTCTCTTTTCCGCAAGTACAAGTTTTACAGAAGTTCATCAGTGGAAACTTACAGAAGTTGCTTTTCCGATTTATCTCATTATCCTTAGTTTGACAATGATGTTTCTAATTGAAGGCAGAAGAAATTATTTAAAGCGTAAAAAAGTACTCTAATGAGTACTTTTTTTAGTTAATTTGACAGTAAAATTAAAACGAAGTGCATAAAATGAATTGATTTGATTGTTATAGATGACATAAATAATTATAATTAATTCAGTCACATTTTTTGAGCTTTCTAAGCAGTAGATTAAAGGATTCATCTAAGATAATATGAACACAATAAAATGTAATTAATATGTTTGTTTTGGTATATCCTTGAAAAAAATCAATAGTTTAAGTAAAATAGACTTAGTTGATAAGGAATTTTAGATAAATTATAAGAATTAAATATTAAATCGGGAAAATATTATCTAAATGGAAACTATTCAAAGGGGATGAACTAGTGAGAAAATATCAAGAGGAAAATGTATATGAGGCTTTTAATAAGCGATTAGACTACATATGCAATTATTTTGATCATTTAATCGTTTCCTTTTCGGGAGGAAAGGACTCCGGAGTGATGTTAGAACTCGTTCATCGTTACTACGAAGAAAACGAATTAGAGGCAAAAGGAGTTAAAGTTTCTGTTTATTATCTTGATTACGAAGGAAATTATCAAGAAACAAAAGACTATATTGAGCGTTCAATGGGAAAATATCCTAGTTTTGACTATTATCACATCTGTATGCCAGTTTCAGCTTCTTGTGGCATATCAATGTCTCAATCAACTTGGTTGCCTTGGGATCCGGAACATCCAGAACTCTGGTTAAATCCCATTCCCAAAGGAGCAATTCATCTTCAAAATCATAATTTCCCCTTTTTTCAAGTTGGAATGTCAGACTATGATTTTCAAAGTAAGTTTTGCCAGTGGCTTCATCAAGAAACAAAAGCAGAAAGAACGGCTGTTCTTGTTGGAATTAGAGCTCAGGAAAGTTTGAATCGTTTTAATGCTGTGACTCGTGAGGAAACTTTTTCACGATTTGGCATGACCAATTATAGTCATCGTATTTTTCATAATGTCTTCAATTTTTATCCAATGTATGATTGGCTATTTGAGGATGTTGGGTAGCAAATGCAAAATTTGGCTTTGACTATAATCATTTATATGATTTATATTTTCAAGCTGGTGTTCCCTTTAAAAGTATGAGAGTTGCCAATCCATTTCATCAGTGTGGAGTCGCCTCTCTAAAACTCTATCAAGCTTTAGAGCCTGAGACTTGGGGGAAACTAATGGGGCGTGTCAATGGAGCAAATTTTGCGGCTCTCTATGGAGGGACGGTCGCTCTTGGTTATCGGGGAGTCACCCTGCCTAAAGGACACACTTGGGAAAGCTATGTCAATTTCCTTCTTAAAACTCTTTCGAAAGAAATGCGGCAAGTTTATCTTAAAAAATTTCAAAGTTCATTGACTTATTGGACCAAAAACGGTGGGGCCCTTAAAAGTAGTTCGTGAACTTGAAGAGACAGACTTACAATTTGAAAACCTGGGAAATCCGAAAAATAATCGAAATTATAAACAGGAACATAAGGTTATACGTTTCAAAAAATACCCCGATGATGTTCCAATCAAAAACTTTAGGCTGGTTCCTTCTTATAAGAGAATGTGTATCACAATTTTAAAAAATGATACTTCTTGCCAGTACATGGGTTTTGGTCAAACCAAAGATGAATTGCAAAAGAAAAAGGAGGCCATGAAAAAATGGGAGAGCTTTTTATAAGCCCAGCTTATCAAGTGCAACGTGTTCCAATTGAGAAAATCAGAGCTAACTCATATAATCCAAACAAGACTGCACCATCAGAGTTCAAACTATTAGAGCGCTCTATCTTAGAAGATGGCTATACGATGCCAATCGTTTGTTATTATGATAAAGAAAAAGATATCTATGAGATAGTGGATGGTTTTCATCGATATCTAGTCATGAAAAATTCGCCAGAAATTGCTCAAAGAGAACATAACTGCTTACCAGTGTCAATCATTGACCGTCCCTTAGAAGACAGAATTGCGAGTACCATTCGCCACAATCGTGCTAGAGGGACTCATTCTATTGAATTAATGACGAAAATCGTTCAACAATTGGTTTTGAAGCGGGATTGAGTGACCGTTGGATAATCACAAATATTGGGATGGATAAAGAAGAATTACTAAGATTAAAGCAATTGAGTGGTTTGGCCTCTTTGTTTAAAGGAGGAGATTTTTCAAGATCTTGGGAATGGGATAGCGAAGAATGATTAAATAGAGGAGCGAAAGCTACCCTATTTTTTATTTCTGAAAAAAACAGAAAAAATATTTCTGTTTTAAAAAAGAAGTAGCTTTTCTCAGGTGTGATATAATAGGGCAAGTATTTATGATTTACATTGGAGAAATTATTTTCCATTATATTTCATTGAGTAGGAAAAAACTTTTGAAGGGAAGTATTAATGTTTCAAAAACCGAACTCAGCATATTTTCATATTCCTTTTTGTTCTCATATCTGTTATTATTGCGACTTTGCTAAGGTTTTGATGACAGGGCAACCTGTTGATGCTTATATTGAGGCAATCATTGAAGAATTCCAAAGTCTTAAAATAAAAAAATTGAAAACGGTCTATATCGGTGGAGGAACACCGAGTGTTTTGTCAGCTCAACAGCTCGAGCGTTTGTTAACTGCTATAGCTGACCAATTGGATTTAGATTTTTTAGAAGAATTTACTGTGGAGGCAAATCCGGGAGATTTATCAGACGATGTGATTAAAGTTTTAGCTCATTCTGCTGTCAATCGAATTTCGCTTGGTGTTCAAACTTTTAATAATACTTTATTAAAAAAAATTGGGCGAACTCATAATGAAGCTCAAGTCTATGATTCAATTGAACGCTTGAAAATGGCTGGTTTTGAAAATATCACCATCGATTTAATTTATGCACTCCCCGGACAGACGATGGAAATGGTCAAATCAGATGTTGATAAATTTTTGGCTCTTGATCTTCCGCATGTTGCTTTATATAGTTTGATTTTAGAAGACCATACCGTTTTTATGAATCGTCAACGCCGTGGTCTTTTACGCTTGCCAAGCGAAGATAAAAATGCAGATATGTATGAATATATCATGGATATCTTAGAGCAACAGGGTTATCAGCATTATGAAGTTTCAAATTTTGGTCGCCCAGGTTTTGAAAGTAAGCATAATATAACTTATTGGGATAATGAAGAGTATTATGGAATTGGTGCTGGAGCATCAGGTTATTTATCTGGTGTTCGATATAAGAATTATGGACCAGTGCATCATTATCTTAAAGCGGCGGCAAATGATAAAAGAGTGAATGAAGAAGTCTTAAGCAAAAAATCTCAAATTGAAGAAGAGATGTTTCTAGGTCTGCGCAAAAAATCAGGAGTTCTGGTTGAAAAATTTGAAGCAAAATTTAATTGTTCTTTTGATAAACTATATGGAGAACAAATTACAGAACTCATCAAACAAAAGTTATTATATGATGACCGAGAAAGAATTCATATGACTGACAAAGGGTTTGAACTAGGAAATAACGTCTTTGAAAAATTTTTACTCGATGATGTTAATTTTTAATGCTATAGTGATGAATTTTTGTGAAAAAAATGTTACAATATAATTAATGAAACCTAAAATGAGACGTAAACTTAAAAAAATGGGAGCTTTTATCTTTACAGCAACCATGATTGCAATGATCGCCTTACTTGGTTTAGTACGAATTCGACCGATAGAACCTCCTAAAAAAGCAGCAAATGAAAAGATTGTTGTTAATCATATTTTGGATGAGAAGGTGCTGGATTTGAATAAACCAGTTGTCGACCTTTCGGGTTGGCAACGTCCAGAAGATATTGATTATAACACCTTGAGTCAGCATGTGATTGGTGCGGTTATACGGGTCAATGGTTCTTATGGTCATGCTGATAATTCAGCAAGCAAGGATGGAGAAGATACTGCTTATAAACAGCATATCAAGGCTTTTCAAGAGCGAGGGATTCCAACGGCAGTCTATGCTTTTGTAACTGGTAAAAATACTACAGAAATGAAGAAGCAAGCAAAAGACTTCTATCGTCGTGCAAGTCCCTATAAACCAACTTATTATTGGCTTGATGTTGAAGTTACCAATATGAAAAACATGAATGAAGGAATTGAAGCTTTTCGCGCGGAATTAGAAAAGCAAGGGGCTAAAAACATTGGGATTTATGCACAAGATTGGTTCTTACGGGATAATCAAATAAAAGTTGATAAGTTTAAAGCAATTTGGATTGCAGCTTATGGGCGAAATACAGGCTCATGGGACGCATCACCAGAGACAAGTTTAAGTTACAAAATGCAACAATTTACTGACCAAGGAACGGTGCCTGGTTATTCAGGAAATGTTGATTTAAATATGGTTAATAATCAATCAAATTATAATGAATTATTTAAAAATCAAAAATAATATTTTTCTTCCAAGTGATTTGCTTTCTCTTGGAAGTTTTTTTATCAGGACTGATGCAAATAAATTTGTTATAATGAATCAAATAGTAATTAAGGAGTTGTCATGACTGAAAAATTTATAAGACCAAGCAAGGATGAATACTTCAAAGAAATAGTTCAAGTGGTTGCGAAACGTTCTACTTGTAACCATGCCCAAGTTGGAGCTTTATTAGTGAGTCCAAATGGTCAGCTGCTTTCAACCGGCTATAATGGTGCTGTTTCTGGAATGCCTCATTGTACTGATATTGGATGTACAGAAGACAAGTACGGTCATTGTGTTGCCACTGTTCATGCAGAACAAAATGCGATTGCTCAAGCTGCCAAACATGGAGTATCGCCTGAGGGCGCAATTCTATATACTACTCTTTTTCCTTGTCTAGCCTGTCTGAAATTAGTCGTTGCTGCTGGTGTGAAAGAAATCAAATATATTGATGAATATCATGCCAAAGACCCATATGAAGAATTACTGATTGACACGTTAGAAATTTCTTGCAATAAGATTTGATTAGATAATCTGTTTCAATTAGTAAATCACTGCCAACTAAATGAGCAATTTATGAAAATTGCTCTTTTTTTTGCTAAAATAGAAGGCGAGGTTATCATAAAATGGGTGTAAAATATCAACAAAATTATCAAGTTCCTTTCTATGAAAGTGATGCTTTTAAAAAAATGCGAATTTCAAGTCTTTTGGCCGTGGCCTTACAGATTTCAGGTGAGCAGTCGACAACTCTTGGGCGTTCTGATGTTTGGGTTTTTGAAAGATATGGCCTTTTTTGGGCAGTTATTGAATATGAACTAACCATTCACCGTCTACCAGAGTTCAATGAAAAAATTATCATCGAAACAGAAGCAACAAGTTATAATAAATTCTTTTGTTATCGTAATTTCTCATTTTTAAATGAAAAAGGGGAAGTTTTAGTTGAAATTCATTCAACTTGGGTTTTAATGGACAAAGAAACAAGAAAAATTGACCGTGTGTTGGATGAAATTGTTGACCCTTATGAATCTGAAAAAGTGTCAAAAATTTCCCGTCCTCATAAATTCCTTAAATTAGAGCAATTTGGTGAAACACGACAAATTGTTTATCCTGTTCGATTTTCTGCTTTAGACATGAATGGTCATGTTAATAATGCTAAATATTATGATTGGGCAGCTGATATGGTTGACTTTGATTTCCGTAAAGAACATCAACCAAAACATGTCTTCATCAAATACAACCATGAAATTCTTTATGGTGAAGAAATAAAAGCTTTGATGTCTTGGAAAGATGACGTTAGCCATCATAATTTTAATGACGGAAGCACTCAAATTGAAATTCATTGGGGGAAAATTTAATGACAGTTCTGTCAGTAGATTTTTAATGATAAAAATTAGAAGAGAATAAAAATGACAAATAAAAAATATGGTGGTTACTTGATTGACCTTGATGGAACAATTTACTTAGGTAATAAACGGATTCCTGCCGGTGAAAATTTCATTCACCGTCTGCAAGAAGCCAAAATACCTTATCTTTTAGTGACTAATAACACCACTAAGACACCGCGCGTGGTTCAAAAACGTTTGAGTCAGCACTTTAATATTGAGACTCCACTTGAAACAATTTATACTGCAAGTCTAGCAACTGTTGATTATATGAACGATTTGGGTTTAGAAAAAACAGTCTATATTATTGGTGAAGATGGACTAAAAGAGGCAATCTATGAAGCTGGTTATAAAAAAGACCGTGAAAATCCAGCTTATGTTGTTGTTGCTTTAGATACTGATTTAACTTATGAAATGTTGGTTTTGGCGACGCTTGCCATTCATAAGGGGGCAAAATTTATTGGAACAAATCCAGATTTAAACTTACCAAATGAACGTGGTTTGACTCCCGGTGCTGGAGCATTGATTAAAATGCTTGAAGCGGCAACACGAGTTGAAGCGACAATTATTGGGAAACCTGAAGCAATTATTGCTGACAAAGCCGTTGAAAAACTCGGACTTCCTAAGTCAGACTTATTGATGGTCGGAGATAATTATCTGACAGATATTCATACAGGAATTAATAATGGTATTGATAGTCTACTTGTGACGACAGGATTTACCAAAGCTGAAGAAGTACCAAACCTTCCAGTTCCACCAACTTATGTGGTGTCTAGTTTGGACGATTGGGAAGTCTAAACTTACCGTCAACTCTGTCAGTAATTTTATAACTTACAAGATAGTTATTGACCATTTTATCAGCAGTTCTTGCAGGTTTTGGTTTACTGCGTTTCTGCTATATTTTCGTCAGTAACTTATTGAATACTTTAGGAGAAGCTATGCGAGATAAACTCATTTTTGGATTAAGTATTATATGGATTATTGCATTTTCCGTAACTTTAACTATTTTTCTCGCTATTCCCTTGTTTTTTGGCGAAATCTTTTGGTATCGTTTGACTGATTTAGTACAAATGAGTATTGGAAAAATCTGGCACAATTTCCTTATTTTGATGAATTATTTAATTAATCCTTTAGAGAATAAGTTGTCTATGCCTGATTTCCCCTCGTCAGCAAGTGGACTCCATCATTTTGCGGAAGTAAAAAATTTGTTCATGCTTGTTTTCTTTCTGACAATTATATTAATCCCAATATTTATCCGATTTATCAAAGAAAATCTTTCTCTAGTTTTCCATAATGCTATTAGAGTTGTCATGATTTTTCCTTTGGCGATTGGAATTATTGCTTGGTTGATTGGCTTTGACCAGTTTTTTGTAGCTTTTCATGAAGTATTATTTCGTGATAATAGTTGGCTCTTTGACCCGGCGACTGATCCAATCATCAGTGTCCTACCTGAACAATTCTTCATGCACACATTTTTGATTTTTCTACTCGTATATGAATTAAGCTTTTTCATAATTTATCGTCGTGGAACTTTCTTTTTCAATAAAAAACGCTGATAAGTTTGTCAGTGTTTTTTATTGTTTTCCATTTCCGAACGTTACGCTCCGTTTTTTCTTATAAATAAGGTAAATTACTCATAAATCCGTTTAATTGAGATAAAATGAATAAGGAAGGTTGAGCAAACAGAGATTTTATAATCGCTCAACTAGTGAAACCCGTAGGGTTTGGTCGGTCTTTTCTGTAAATCAAATCATTAATGAGTTCATAGGCTAAGAAATACTTAGAAATAGCCTATTCACACTCCAAGGAGAAATTACAATGAATAACCTAAACTCAGTATTTGACTACGAAGACATTCAACTTATCCCAAATAAATGTGTCATTAACAGTCGCTCAGAAGCAGACACAAGCGTTAAACTAGGCAACTATACTTTTAAATTGCCAGTCGTACCAGCGAATATGCAAACGATTATTGATGATAAAATTGCTGAAATGCTTGCAAAAGAAGGTTATTTCTACATCATGCACCGTTTTGAAGCAGAAAATAGAGCCGCTTTTATCAAGAAGATGCACAAAGATGGTCTGATTGCCTCAATTTCTGTCGGAGTTAAAGCAGACGAACATGCCTTTATTCGTGAAATTTCAGCAGAAGCTCTCATTCCTGAATTTATCACGATTGATATTGCTCATGGTCACGCAGACTCTGTCATCAAAACCATTCAATTAATTAAACGTCTCATGCCCCAAACATTTGTCATTGCAGGAAATGTTGGAACACCAGAAGCTGTTCGTGAGCTTGAAAATGCCGGAGCAGATGCAACTAAAGTTGGGATTGGCCCTGGTAAAGTTTGTATCACGAAAGTTAAAACTGGATTTGGTACGGGTGGTTGGCAGCTTGCTGCGGTAAAATGGTGTGCTAAAGCAGCTAGTAAACCAGTTATTGCAGATGGTGGAATCCGTACACACGGTGACATTGCTAAATCAATCCGCATGGGTGCGACGATGGTCATGGTTGGTTCTCTTTTTGCTGCCCATGAAGAATCTCCAGGGCAAACAGTTGAACGTGACGGACAACTTTTCAAAGAATACTTTGGTTCAGCTTCCGAATATCAAAAAGGTGAACATAAAAATGTGGAAGGCAAGAAAATTCTTCTTCCGCACAAAGGCTCACTAAAAGATACTTTAAAAGAAATGGAAGAAGACCTCCAAAGCTCAATTTCTTATGCTGGTGGCCGTGATTTGTCTGCACTTACTAAAGTTGACTATGTTGTTGTTAAAAACTCAATTTGGAATGGTGATGCTATCTAATAAATATATGGATGCCAGTTTCTGAAAATATAGGAAATAAAATTTGCAAATAATCCTTTATTTTAAAGGTTGAATCTATCAAAAAAACACCCCATTAAAAAGTTAATGGAGTGTTTTTGTTTTCCGAGAGATGAAGACATTAATTATAATAATTTACCCTAATTTAATATTTTTAAGGATTATTAATAAAGTCTTGAAAGCCAGATGTATCAACGCCTTGCCACTGACCACCAGCTACATCACGAAGACTATCGACTTTCGCTTGTAAATCTTCCGAATATCCTGACCAGACATCAGAAAATTCAATAAGTAGCGCCAGATGAGCCACATAGAAATCCGGTAAATTTTCAGGTGGGAATTTTCGTTGTCTCATATAAACATCAATTACGTAATTTTCTAAATCTCTTTTAAGATTTTCTGGTTGTTTTTCCCGAATCACTCGTAAAAACAAACGATTTTCTTTTGCCCAAAGGGCCGTTTGATGTTCAAATGATTTGCCATTTTGACGGACAAGTGAGTTTTCGTTATAAAGCCAGCTATAGACAACACTATCAATATAATGAATATCTTTTGCGAGCTGACAAGATAAGCCAACAAAATAAGTATCCTCGAAAAGTTTTAATTCTGGATGAAAACTCAAATTTTCTTGTTGGAGGTACTCACGTGAAAACCACTTGGCATAAGCAGCCTTCCAGTCATAAATAGGATGAACCAAATAGCGAAAACCACCTTTTTCATCTAAAAATTGCTCGATGTAGCGTGCAATTAAGATTTGATGGTCCCCAGAATCCTTGATTGCATTGAAAAATTCTAATAGAGCTCCTGCAAAATGCAACTCATCATCTGAATCCATAAACATAATATAGCGGCTTTCACTATGGTCAATTCCGAATTGTCTTGCCATACCAGGTCCAACATTGTTTGGCAATTGATGATACTGTAAGTCCAAATTTCCAAAGATGGAAAATTTATCCCAATCAATTTCAGGACCAGCATCGTTTACTAAATGTACTGTAATTTCCGAAAAATAAATACCGATTTGACCATTGATTGACCCTAGAGCGACAGCTAAATTCTGTTCCGTTTTTCCCATAAAAGGGATGATAATACTCAAAGTTTTCACTTTTCCTCCAAAACAAGAAGTCACTCAATGAAATGAGTGACTTCTTTAAATTGTTTTACTCAATTCGTCAAATAAATTATGATTTTTTCATTTTACGACGTAAAACTTCAATAGAAGCGCCTAAAGCTAACATAGTTGCGCCAATTTCGACAAATGTTTCATCAAGTGATGATCCACCAGTTACAGGCAATGATGTTGATTGTGGAGCCATAGGTACTGTTTGGTAATTAAGTGCTTGTGGCGTACCATTTAATACGCTTTGACCGTTAGTCCCATTAGTGCCGTTTGTTCCATTTTGACCACTTGTACCTGTAGAACCGCTAGGGCCAGTTGAGCCAGTCGCTCCTGTAGAACCAGTTGCCCCAGTTGAGCCAGTCGCACCAGTATTTCCTGTAGAACCAGTAGGCCCAGTAGGGCTAGTAGGATTAGTTGGACCAGTAGGTTCTCCGGGAACTTCTAATTCACCAGTTTGTGAACCATTGTTATAGTTGCCATCAGGAGTATTTGCCCCAATTCCAGAACCAGAAGGGTTAGAAGTTGAGCCAGTGTCTCCTGTAGAACCAGTTGAACCTGTATCTCCAGTAGATCCAGTATCTCCCGTTGAACCTGTATCACCAGTACCAGGTACAGTTAAATCACCAGTTTGTGAGCCATTGTTCAAATCTCCGTTAGGAGTATTTGCACCAATTCCAGAAGTTGCACCTGTTGCACTTGTTGAACCAACGCTAGTATCAGAAGAACTTGTTCCAGCAGCAGCTGCGACTACAGTCACTTCTTGAGTGGCAGTAGTACTAGCAGCTCCTTGTGTCGTTGGGTCGATGTAATTGTAAGTATAGACAACTTGATATGTACCAGCAACTGCAGTGTTCACATTATTTGAAAGAATCATGCGATAACCACTGTCCGCTGTATAGTCTGTATCAGTTACAATTGCATCACCGGCAGATGGAATAAAGTTATCTCCAACGGTTACTGTCACGTTTGCAGGAGCAGTAATTGTTGGCATTACAAAGTCAGTTGACTTAGCAGAGTCGGTATTATCTGTTGTAGTTGTTTGACTAGAATTGCTATTCCCCGGAATTACCAAACTACCTGTTTGCGTTCCACCGGTTACACTACCATCAGGCGTGTTTGTGCCGATTGTTGTAGGACTTGCTACAGTTGTAGCAGCAACGGTATCATCACCAGGGATTATCAAACTACCCGTTTGAGTTCCACCAGTTACATCACCATCAGGCGTATTCGTTCCGATTGGGTCACCGATACAGAAACCAGCGGTCAATGTAGTATTAGAAAGTCCAGTCGCATCAAATGTAGTCGGAATTGCAATTTGACCAAAACCAGTATTGTTCAAGCTAATGACACCAGAAGTTTGAGTAATCAATTTGTTGTTTGCATAGAGGTAAACTTTTACTACTTGGTTTCCTGTAACAATTTTGCCATCGCCGTCTCGTAAATCAGCAACAGCAACAACTTCATTGACTTGTTGATTTGGTTTATCTGCCAAAGGATGAGTTGCATCGAGAGTTAAGATTCCTGAAGCATTTCCTGTCCATTGTCCATCACCAGGTGTATTGGTTGTGCCAGTGTCTCCCGTAGGACCAGTCGCACCCGTATCACCTTTAGGACGACCGGTAGGTCCAGTAGGTCCTTGGATACCTTGAGGTCCTTGAGGTCCGGTCGCACCCGTAGCACCAGTATTTCCTGTAGCTCCGGTCGCACCATCATTTCCTGGACGACCTTGAACCCCAGTCGTTCCTGTTGCACCTGTATCACCTTTAGGACCAGTTGCTCCGGTTGCTCCTTTAGCGCTGTGTCCGGTATCAGTATCACCAATCCACCAGTTACCATCAGGTCCAACATAAGGAGTATCACCATCTTTACCAGCTGCACCTGTAGGTCCAGTTGCTCCTGTAGCCCCAGTTGCGCCTAATGCTGATTCGCCAGTATCATAAGAACCAATCCACCAGTTGCCATTATCACCAATTTCTGGAGTAATACCATTTTTACCAGTTGCTCCAGTTGCTCCTTGAGCATGGATTTCAGTATCTTTATTGTTAATATACCAGTCACCGTTGGCTCCAATATACGGAGTATCGCCATCTTTACCAGCGGCGCCCGTCGCACCAGTAGCCGAAGTAGCCGCTTGGGTAGCTGTTGACGCACCAGTAGCTGATGTTTCCGCTGGAGAAGTGGTTGAACTATCAGATGTAGCTGCAGCTGCTGTCGTAGCTGTTGACGCGTCAGTAGCTGAAGTAGCCGCCGGCGTAGTAGTTGAACTATCAGAAGTAGTTGCTGCTGGCGTGGCTGTTGAAGCATCCGTAGCCGAAGTTGCTGCCGGCGTAGTAGTTGAACTATCAGATGTAGTTGTCGCTGCTGTGGTAGATACGTCGCTTGTGGTAGCGGCTGTTTGAGGCGCTGCGGTTTGTGTTGTAGCAGAATCATCAGTTGGAGTCGTTACCGCGGGTGTTGCCGCAGCAGTAGCAGAGGTATCACCAGTTGTTGCAGGAGGCGTTGCTGATGTAGTTGATTTCGTTGAGACTTGTGCCACCTCATCAGCTTTTACTGTAACAGAGGTTGCAAGTCCTCCTCCACCGGCAAGGAGTAAAGCTAATGCACTTGATGAATAGAGCCAAGCTTTTTTGGATTTCCAGGTTCGGAAATTCTTGTTTTGGGTATGATTCTTTCTAGAATCAATAATCTTTTTCCCTTTGGAGAAATTATCTTCCATATTTAAAACACCTTCCTTTTTCTAGCTACATAAATTTTGTAGTTGTGATTATTTTACTAAAAATACAATAAAATAACAATATGTTTCAAAGATGAATTAATTTATATTGAATAAACTGACAATTTAATATTAGTAATATTTAAATTCCTAGTTATTTTTGGTTTTGTTAGTGCTATATTAGGTTTTGTACGAACTAATTTATTTAAAAGCAATGTAAAGATTCTTAAACAAAACTTTCATTATTTATATAATGTAAACTTTTTGACATTTAAGTAGAGGTGCGCTTATAATGATTTTAGATGATTTCCGCAAATAAGGAGCAAAAATTGTATATTACAGAAATTCAGAAAAAAATTATGGATGCTTTTTTGGTTGTAGCAAATGAAAGTAATTCTGGAACACGAATTACGATGAATGAAATTGCAAATAAGGTGAGGATGACACCACAGGCCATTTATCGAAAACACTTTAAAAGTGTCATAGAAATTAGTGATACGATTCGGGATGAGACAACAGATGATATTATCAAAGCTATGGATGAAGCTTTTGTAAAAGATAAAAATCTTCCGATTTTGGAGGCAATTGCAAGAGAGGTGATTCCAGTGATGTATAAGTATCGCTTTGCTATTCGGATTTTTTATCATTATACGGAATATGGTGATTGGTTTAGTTATATTGGAGATGGGTTCGTCGAATGTGCAAGTCCTTTTCTAAAGAGAGACCTTTCTGATGTGTCGATTGCAAGAGAGAGTCTGCTGCGTCTATATGTACGCATTATTATACAAATTTTATTACAGTGGGTCGCAGAAGATTCACCCGCACCTCCGTCTATTTATTGTGATGAATTCTTAGAATTATGTGAGATGTTACATCTTTCGGATTACTTTGACCGGTCTTATTTAGATGATTCTCTTTGAAAAATGAATTATTGTTGATAAATATATAGAATTTTTTGATATATGTTATATAGATGAATTTATAATAAAAATGTAATTTTTAGTATAAATTTTATAGTAGGAATTTTAAAAGAATAGTGTTAAAATGTATAAATAGTATTTTCAATAAGAATCGTTGAGCTGCTATAAACAATCTTATTTATACCTAGAATATGGCTGGGCGTTTCTACCTCGTACCGTAAATGCGAGACAATAAGGAAATTCGATTTTTCAAAAATTTAATTTCTTTTTTGCGTATTTGAAACGTCTTGTTATTTTTATAACGAGACGTTTTTCTCACCTGTGGGCACAGATGAGAAAAAATTTTTTTAAGGAGAGAATAATGAAGTTATTAGAAGACCGCATTCATTCAGACGGTCAAGTATTAGGTCAAGACATACTTAAAGTTGACCGCTTTTTGACACACCAAGTTGATTATCAACTGATGAAAGAAATCGGGAAGCGTTTTGCACAAGTTTATGCAGATGCCGGAGTTACAAAGGTTGTAACGATTGAAGCAAGTGGAATTGCACCTGCTCTATATGCTGCTGAATCACTCAATGTTCCAATGATTTTTGCTAAAAAAGCTAAAAATGTGACTATGAATGATGATTTATTGATTACAGAAGTTTATTCCTTCACTAAAAAATTAACTTCTACCGTTCAAATTTCAAGTAAATTGATTGAAGAAGGCGATAAAGTCTTGATTATTGATGACTTTTTGGCCAATGGACAAGCAGCACTTGGTTTGGTTCATTTGATGGAACAAGCCAAAGCAGAAGTTGTTGGTCTAGGAATGGTGATTGAAAAATCTTTCCAAGATGGACGCCAAAAACTTCTTGATCAAGGAATGAAACTTACCAGTATTGCCCGGATTGAGAAGTTTGAAGATGGTAAAGTAATCTTCGCCCCAGCGGACGATATCGCTTTCGATTAAAACTAAGCAATAAGCAATTAAAAAGAATAAAAAAAGAAAAATTTAAGGAAAATCAAAATGCCTCATAAAAATGAACAAAGCCAGGAGCAAAGTAACTCTAAATCTGCTGTCTTGGGACTCCAACATCTGTTGGCCATGTATTCAGGGTCAATTCTTGTCCCAATTATGATTGCTGGAGCTTTAAATTACTCGGCTACGCAATTAACTTATTTAATTTCAGCAGATATTTTCATGTGTGGTTTGGCCACTTTCTTGCAACTACAAATGCGTAAGCATTTTGGGATTGGTTTACCAGTAGTCCTAGGGGTAGCCTTTCAATCTGTTGCTCCTTTGATTATTATTGGACAAAGACATGGTTCAGGAGCTATGTTTGGTTCATTGATGGTTGCCGGAGTTTTCGTTATTTTGATTTCAGGAATTTTCTCTAAAATTCGTAAACTCTTTCCACCAATTGTCACTGGTTCAGTAATTACAACAATCGGTTTAAGTCTTATTCCTGTGGCAATCGGAAATATGGGAAATAACGTTGAGAAGCCAACTATTCAAAGTTTAATTTTAGCTGTTTCTACTATTTTAATAATTTTACTCATTAATATTTTTACTACTGGATTTATTCGTTCTATTGCGATATTGATTGGACTCATTGTTGGGACAATCATAGCAGCAAGTATGGGCTTGGTTGACTTTTCTGTTGTTTCTCAAGCACCATGGGCACACCTTCCTCAACCTTTCTATTTCTCAGCACCGAAATTCTATCTAGCGGATTCCTTAATGATGATAATTATTGCTATCGTTTCATTGGTTGAATCAACTGGTGTTTATTTGGCTCTTGCCGACATCACTGGTGAAAATCTTGATGAAAAACGTTTACGTAATGGTTATCGTGCAGAAGGATTTGCTGTCTTTCTTGGAGGGATTTTCAATACCTTCCCTTACACAGGATTTTCACAAAACGTTGGTTTAGTGCAATTATCAGGAATTAAAACTCGTAAACCAATTTATTTTACTGCAGGATTTTTAATTATTTTAGGACTTATCCCTAAATTTGCTGCTGTTGCACAACTTATTCCTACTCCCGTTCTTGGTGGAGCAATGTTGATTATGTTTGGGATGGTCGCGACACAAGGGATTAGAATGTTAGCAAAAGTTGAATTTGAGGGTAATCAAAATCTTTTGATTGCCGCTGTTGCGATTGCGATGGGTGTCGGATTTAACTCTACTAACTTGTTCACGGCTCTTCCAAGTTTCATTCAACCTTTTGTTTCTAATGGGATTGTGATGAGTACTGTTTCAGCGATTATCTTGAATTTGGTATTTAACCATGGAAAAAAAGATGAATTAGCTGCTGATGAAGCAAAATAAAAAAACCACCAAATGGTGGTTTTTTTATGTTATTTCAAATTTCTTTTAAATCGCGTTCAAATTTCTTTTCTGAGTAGACCTCGAGCGAATCGTCAGGCGCAAGGACAAGGTACTCTCCAAGTCGTCCAAAGGCTGGAATGCGCACTTGATTGACTACGAGATAAATTGTATCCGGATAGGCATTACTCATCTTATTTGGCGAGATATAAAGGCCTAACCAGTCCAAGTGCTTTATCTCATTGCCTATATTATGTTGGTCAGCTGAATATTTTTGGGTCATTCCACTAGCTATTAGTTGCTGCTTGCTTGCAGTCTTCATAGCAAATTGGCCAGACCAGGAAATCTGCCCTTTTTCAAAGGATTCAAGAACCCAAGGTTCATTTTCGGGTTTACTGGTGCTGATTTTCCAAAAATCTATAATTGTATTTCCTAATTTTGCTTTCATATCCTACTCCTCATCTATCTCTGTTCATAAAAAATAAAGCTCAAAATTAAGGGTCTTCGTTTGGCACCATTATAGCACTTCGGCTTTTAACATACAATAGAAAAAAGCTCTGCAAATTTGCAAAACTTTTTGTTAATAAATATATAGTTAAAATTATTTTAACTTGTCTTTTTCATAAGTATGGACAAGTTCTAATCCACGGAATTCTTGTTGTTTGAGTGCTTCGTAGACGATCATGCATGCGCAGTTAGAAAGGTTTAATGAGCGGACGTGTTCGTCATTCATTGGGATACGGATACATTCGTCACGGTGTTCGTGCATAAATTCTTCAGGTAGTCCAGTATCTTCACGGCCAAACAAGAAGTAGTGGTCTTTTTCATCATCAGAATAGTCAACATCAGAATAGACGTGTTCTGCAAATTTACTGACCAAATAAAGTTGGCCTCCGTCAGCAATTGAGTCCATAAAGTCTTGTAAATTTTTATGATAGACAATATTTACTTTATCCCAATAGTCCAGACCAGCACGTTTGAGGTGTTTATCTGAAATTTCAAAACCAAAAGGTTCAATCAAATGTAAAACAGTATTTGTAGCTGCACAGGTACGAGCAATATTTCCTGTATTGAAATGGATACGAGGTTCAAAAAGAGCAATATGATTCATGTGATACACTTTCTTAATAACAAAAATTTTACTGACGGTTATGTCAGAACCCATTTGTACTTTCGTCAATTGGGTATGCGAGAATGTCAGTCAATAAAACAGAATTACGAGAGACATTTTACTTGCAGATATCAAACCGTCAGTAAATTAATTAAAGTAAAAAACAAAAAAACTAGACCCCTCGGAGTCAATCTCAGCAAGAAGTCTAGTTGGGGGACTAATTTGCTTTAATCATAACAGGAAAGATTGAAACAAATTAATATAATTGATATCATACCACTTCTTTTTGCATTTGTAAAGGAAAAACTTAAATTTTTTTATAAAAAACAAAATAATTGATTAAAAGGTGTACGGAGAACTGAACTTGTCAAAGCGAAAATAGCAAAATTTTGCTATAATAGAAAAAGTAAAAATCAATGAGAGGGGTTGCTATGATAATTGGAATATGGGCAGAAGATGAGCAAGGACTTATCGGAGAAGCTGACAAAATGCCTTGGTCTTTACCTGCTGAACAAAAACATTTTAAAGAAACAACCATGAATCAAGTGATTTTGATGGGACGAAAAACCTTTGAAGGAATGAACAAACGTGTTTTGCCGGGGAGAATAAGTATTATTTTAACTCGTGACGAAACTTATCAATCTGAAAATGAAAAAGTTCTCATCATGCACAGCCCTAAAGAAGTTCTGGATTGGTATTATAAGCAGGATAAAGACTTGTTTATCACGGGAGGCGCTGAAATATTAGCCCTTTTTGAATCAGAACTTGAATTGCTTTATCGAACAGTTGTTCATGAAAAATTTCAAGGAGATACTTATTTCCCAACTCATTTTGACTTTGGGAAATTCAAAGTGGTTTCGGAAATTTTTCACGATAAAGATGAGCGAAATGCTTATACTTTTACGATTAAAAAATATGAAAAAGTGAAACAACCATGACAAAATCAATTTTTGGGCTTTTCACAGCTCTCCTTTGTTGGATTAGCATTGTCATTGCGATTCAATGCTTTAGAAAAAAACGTTGGGGCTTAGGAGTATTATTTTTACTTAATGCTTTTACTAATCTCGTAAATACTATTCATGCTTTTTCTGGAACTTTGTTTTAAAAGTATTTAGAAAAAGTATGTTATATAAGTAAGCTAACGACTATCAGTTTTATAGGTTAGCACAATCAGGAAAAAATAACTATGTCAAATACACAAAATCTAAATATTCATTGCTCTTTCTGCGGAAAGAGTCAAGATGATGTAAAAAAGATGATTGCCGGTTCAGATGTTTATATCTGTAACGAATGTATCGAACTTTCAACTCGTATCTTGGAAGAAGAATTAAAAGAAGAACAAGATTCAGAGATGCTTGAAGTTAAGACGCCAAAAGAAATGTTTGACCATTTGAATGAATACGTTATTGGTCAAGAAAAGGCCAAACGTGCGCTTGCAGTTGCGGTTTATAATCATTATAAAAGAATTAATTTTACAGCAAGTAAAATTGCTGAAGATATTGAGCTTCAAAAATCAAATATCTTACTCATTGGTCCAACAGGTTCAGGAAAGACTTTCCTTGCACAGACTTTAGCAAAATCACTCAATGTTCCTTTTGCCATTGCTGATGCGACAAGTTTGACTGAAGCAGGTTATGTGGGAGAAGATGTTGAAAATATTCTCTTAAAACTTTTGCAAGCCAGTGACTTTAATATCGAACGTGCCGAACATGGAATTATTTACATTGATGAAATCGATAAGATTGCTAAAAAATCTGAAAATGTTTCAATCACTCGTGATGTTTCGGGTGAAGGAGTTCAACAAGCCCTTCTAAAAATTATTGAAGGAACAGTTGCCAGTGTTCCACCACAAGGTGGACGTAAACACCCTAATCAAGAAATGATTCAAATAGACACCAAAAATATTTTGTTTATTGTTGGTGGGGCTTTTGATGGAATTGAAGAAATTGTCAAACAACGTTTGGGTGAAAAAATCATTGGTTTTGGTGCCAATAATAAAAAATTGAGCGATGAAGATTCTTATATGCAAGAAATTATCGCTGAGGATATTCAAAAGTTTGGGTTGATTCCTGAATTTATTGGACGTCTTCCGATTGTAGCTGCCTTAGAACGCTTAACTGAAGAAGACTTAATTCAAATTTTGACAGAGCCTAAAAATGCTTTGATTAAACAATATAAACAACTTTTGTTATTTGATAATGTTGAACTTGAATTTAAAGATGGAGCTCTTATGGCTATTGCGAAAAAAGCAATTGAGCGTAAAACAGGTGCGCGTGGGCTTCGTTCAATTATTGAAGAAGTGATGATGGATATTATGTTTGAAGTTCCAAGTCATGAAGAAATTACAAAAGTTATCATTACTGAAGCAGTTATTGACGGAAAAGCTGAGCCAGAAATGATTCGAGAGGCCGATAAAAAATGACCATTAATACAAATAATCTGACAATAACAATTTCAGCAGCATCAAAAAAACAATATCCTGAAAACGATTGGCCAGAAATTGCCTTAGCAGGTCGTTCAAATGTTGGTAAATCAAGTTTTATTAATACTTTATTGAATCGCAAGAACTTTGCTAGAACTTCTGGTCAGCCAGGGAAGACGCAGTTGCTCAATTTTTATAATATTGATGATCAACTTCATTTCGTTGACGTACCTGGATATGGTTATGCCCGTGTGTCAAAAAAAGAACGTGAAAAATGGGGCAAGATGATTGAAGAGTATTTGACAACACGTGAAAATTTAAAAGCGGTTGTCAGTCTAGTTGATATTCGTCATGAACCTTCAGAAGATGATTTGATGATGTATGAGTTTTTAAAATACTATCATATTCCAGTGATTTTAGTTGCAACCAAAGCGGATAAAGTTCCACGTGGTAAGTGGAATAAACATGAATCAATTATCAAAAAAGCAATGAAATTTGATAGTACAGATGATTTTATTATCTTTTCTTCAACCGATAAGACAGGAATTGAAGAAGCTTGGACAGCAATTTTGAAATATCTCTGAAAATAGTGCTATGAAGAGATTCATAGCCTTTTCTACACTTAAAAAGAGGAATTATGTACAAAATAAAACTTAATAATATGAAATTTAGAGCGCATATTGGTGTGCTTTCTGAAGAAAAAATTTTGGGTCAGAATCTTGAAATTGATATAATTGTGGAAACGAATTTTGATTTCTCAGGGAAAGATGAATTAGATGAAACTTTGTCTTATGTAGATTTTTACGAAGCAACCAAAGCAGTTGTAGAGGCTTCGAAAGCCGATTTGATTGAACATGTTGCCTTTGAAATTATTCAGGCTGTAAAAGCAAGTTCAGAAGGGATTTCAGCAGTTGAGGTCCATCTTAGAAAATTAGCTGTTCCGATCGAAGGTATCTTTGATTCTGCTGAAATCGAGATGAGAGGGTAGATTTATCTGCTAAGATAAACATTTTACAGACAAAGTAGGAGAACATAATCATAAAAGATTGTGTCTAAATGGAGGACTTATGCAAACAACTTATTTAAGCATGGGAAGTAATATTGGGGACCGTCAGTATTATTTACATGAAGCCATTCGTTTATTGGGAAAACACCCGAAAATTATGATTGAAAAAGTATCAAATTTTTATGAAAGTTCTCCAGTTGGTGGCGTCAAACAAGATGATTTTACAAATTTAGCTTTAAAGGTGGCCACACTACTTGAACCCTTAGAATTATTAGATTTTATTCATGAAGTTGAACTTTCTTTAAATCGTGAGCGAAAAATTCACTGGGGACCAAGAACAATTGATATTGATATTATTTTCTATGGAGATTCAGAAATTCAAGAAGAAAATTTGATTGTTCCACATAAAGAAGCTTTTAATCGTTTATTTGTTTTAAAGCCTATATTTGAGCTTTTAAGCAATGATTTTAAGTATTATGAGCCAATTCGCGAGGCAATTGCTAAACTTTCAGAAAGCGAGCAAGAACTGCATGTGATTGAAGAAGAAAAGTCTCCAAAAAGTCGTATTGAAGAGGCGGTCAAAGAAATTCTTTTTGCAGTGGGTGAGGATCCAAATCGAGAGGGATTGCTTGAAACTCCTGCCAGAGTAGCTAAAATGTATGAACAAATTCTTTCATCACAACGTTTGACAAACTTTAATGAATACAAACTTTTTGAAATTGATTCTTCTAAGAATGATTCAATTGTGCTGATTAAAGATATTCCATTTTATTCAATGTGTGAGCATCACATGCTACCATTCTTTGGAAAGGCTCATGTTGCTTATATTCCTGATGGTGGACGCATCATTGGATTATCGAAAATTCCTCGTTTAGTTAATTATGTTTCTCGTAAACTTTCGGTGCAAGAAAATATTACTCATGATATTGCCGATATTTTGACGAATATTTTAAAACCCAAAGGAGTGGCTGTTCTTGTTGAGGGACGTCACATGTGCGTGGAAATGCGCGGAGTGAAAAAAGTAAATTCGTTGACCAAAACTTCTTATTTCTTAGGTGAATTTAAAGAAAACAGCGAAAAAAGAATGGAATTTTTAGAAAGTCTTTTATGAAAATCTTAGAACTTAATCAAGGATCTTTTTCTTTAAAAAATATTGTGATAAAATTTGAAGAATTAAGTAATGATGAATTGACAGGCTTACAAAAAAAGCTTTATAGGATTGGAAGTCTTGCAAAACTGAGCGAAAATAGTTTTCTAGCTGTTTTAACTATTGATGAGTTGGCAAAACTACTTAATCATTTGGAAAATATTGAAGTAAAAAATGAGCTTGAATTGATTTATAAACGGCATCAAATTATTTGGTCAGGAAAAAATTTCAATTTTGATTTGACTAGAAAATCAATCGTTTACTCAATTGTTAATGTTACTCCCGATTCTTTTTATGATGGTAATCCAGATAATTTAAACATTTCCCATATTCTTAAAAGAGTAGAGTCCGATTTAGAAAATGGAGCATCTGTACTTGAGTTAGGTGGAAAATCATCTCGTCCTGGTTATGCGGACATTAGTCCAGAGGAAGAATGGAGCAGATTAAAAGAACCCATTTCTCAAATTAGAAAGTATTTTCCAAAAGCTGTCTTAGCCGTGGATACGGATGAAGCTTATGTTATGGAAAGGGTGTTAGAGGCTGGTGTCGATATTATTAATGATATTGATGGTTTTGACACAGCGGATAAGCTAAAAGTGATTGAAAAGTACCAGCCAGCAGTGGTTGCCATGAATAATGGTCGGGCAGGTTTTAAGTATGCTGACAATGTCTATGAAGAACTTCCTTTATTTTTTAAAGATAAAAAAATCGAACTGACTCAGCTTGGACTGAATCCTGAAAAAATTTCTATTGACCCCGGAGTTGGTTTTTTCAATGGAGATTCAGGCTCTGATAGTCTTCAACGTGTTAAAACAACGGAACTTTTGAGCAGACTTGGTCTGCCGGTCATGATTGCGATTTCTCGCAAGTCATTTATGGGAAGACTCTTCAATGCTCAAGGAGAAGAGCGACTTTTTTCAAGTTTGATCTTAGAGGGACAAATGGTTGCTGACGGTGGACGTATCCTTAGAGTTCATGATGTGAAAGAAACGAAACGTTTGCTTGATGCAATTGAAATTTATAAGGAATTTTAATCATGAATGAGGATTTGATTTCTCAAATAAAAGAAGTGGTAACTGCTGAAAATCAGGAAAAATTGATAAAAATTATTCAATCACTGGAAAGTTCAAATTATGAGTTACGTGGTAAAATTAACCCAGATTTGCAACTTTCAGCCAGTACCCTAGTTTTCAAAGAAGATAAATTGTTTTTTATTGAGCATCCTTATCAAAAGGAGCTCTTACTTCCTGCTGGGCATGTTGAATTGAAAGAAAGCCCGTTGGACACTGCGATTCGCGAGTTTCATGAAGAAACAGGTCTTTTTGCAAAAAAAATGGGTAAGCTAGTAGATGTTAATTTGATTGATATTCCATTTAATGAAATAAAAAATGAAAAAAAACATCGGCACATTGATTTTCGCTATCTCTTGGAGTTGGAAGAACAAGAAGCTGAGCTTGCTGAGCTACCTTTTTTTCTCCTTGAACTAGAAGAAGCACCAGAAGAGTTTAAAAAGTATTATCGTTATAAGAACATATAATAGAAAAGGTCAAAAATGTCTATTGAACAAGCATTAGAATGGATACATTCACGATTAAAATTTAATATTCGCCCAGGGCTAAATCGAGTTTCAGCACTTTTAGAATTATTAGGCAATCCAGAGGAATCTTTATCAATGATTCACATTGCTGGAACAAATGGGAAAGGATCAACTGTTGCCTTTACGCGTTCTATTTTTATGCAAGCTGGCTTAAAAGTTGCTTCTTTTACGAGTCCTTTTATTACGACTTTTGGTGAACGAATGTCTATAAATGCTCAACCAATTCCTGATGAAAAGTTAATTTATTATGTAAAGATGATTCAACCTTTAGTTGAGAAGCTTGATAATGATGCTGAGTTGACTGGAATTACTGAATTTGAAATTATTACCGCGATGGCTTTTAAATATTTTGCTGATGAAAAGGTTGATTTGGCGGTAATCGAAGTTGGCTTGGGTGGACTGCTTGATTCTACAAATGTCATTAGACCCGTTGTTTCTGGAATCACAACAATTGGCTTAGACCATATTGATATCTTGGGTTCAACGATTGAAGAAATCGCAGCTCAAAAAGCAGGTATTATTAAAGCTGGAATACCTGTTGTGGTTGGAAACATTGAATTAAAAGCCTTGCGAGTTATTTGGGAAGTTGCCAGAAAAAATACTGCGCGTATTTATCAGTATCCTTATGATTACCGCACCGAGTTAAAAGAGCATGAACATTTTGATTTCTTTGCAAGTCAAGAGGCAATTCTGGATTTGGAAAAATCTTTGATTGGCTTGCATCAAGTAGAAAATGCTGGAATGGCCATTGAATTGGCGCTCGTCTATGCGAATAAAGTTGGAATTAACTTGAATGAAGAGATTATTCGTGCGGGAATTCGTGAAGCTTTTTGGCCTGCTCGAATGGAAAAATTAGGCGAAAATCCTTTAATTTTACTTGATGGGGCTCATAATGTTCATGCTATGAATCGTTTGCTTGAGAACTTGGGGAAAGAATTCCCTGATAAAAAAATTTCAATTATTTTTTCAGCTATTACCACAAAAGATATTAGGCAGATGATAAAAATGCTTCAAACGGTAAAAAATTCTCGCTTAATTTTGACAACTTTTGATTATCCTAAAGCTTTAGACTTGAAAGATTTTCGGTATTTAGAGGATGAAGGGGTTGAATTAGCACCAAGTTGGGAATTAGCCATTGTTCGTGCACAAAAAGCTTTAAATGAAGATGAGCTCCTATTAATCACTGGTTCGCTCTATTTTTCATCACAAGTTCGTGAATTTTTGAAAAAAGAAAAGTAGTTAATAGAAGTAGTTTTCATTTTTGAAATTCATTAAATAGTTGTAAATCTTAAAAATTCGGCTATAATAAAATAGATTTAATAAATTCATTCTTTATTTGGGAGAATGACGAGGAGTAAAAGACAATTTTGATCGTATTAGCAGGTACTATTGGTGCAGGAAAATCAAGCCTAGCAAAGGCTTTAGGGGAACATTTGAAGACAGATGTTTTTTATGAAGCGGTGGATAATAATCCTGTCCTTGATCTTTATTATCAAGATCTTCAAAAATATGATTTTTTATTGCAAATCTATTTTTTGAATAAACGTTTTGAATCAATTAAGATGGCTTATCGTCAGGATAACAATGTACTCGACCGTTCAATTTTTGAAGATGAACTTTTCTTAACTTTGAATTATAAAAATGGGAATGTGACGAAAACTGAATTGGAAATTTATCAAGATTTGTTAGCAAACATGCTCGAGGAACTTGATGGAATGCCAAAAAAACGTCCAGATTTATTGGTTTATATTGATGTTTCTTTTGAAACAATGCTTTCAAGAATCGCTCAACGGGGACGTTCGTTTGAACAAATTGAGAATCAAGAGGGTCTAAAAGACTACTATGCCCAAGTTCATGATGAATATCCTGATTGGTATAAAAATTAGGATATTTCACTAAAATTGAGAATTGATGGAGATTCTATTGATTTTGTCAATAATCCCGAACATTTAGATGAAGTTTTGGGACAAATTGATGATGAATTAAAGAAACTTGATTTACTTTAAGCATAAATTTCTATTTTGTAATTTACTGATTAATCTGTCAGTAAAATAGAAGCATTTAGATTTACTGACCATTCTGTCAGTAAATTTTTTTCTATAAAAATGGTATAATATTAAGAAATTATTCAAAAGTTATTTTTTGAATTATCTTAACATTTTATTTTAGATTTTAAAGGAGAACTGATGGCAGTAAATATAGCAATTTTGGGGTTTGGGACAGTTGGCACAGGGCTTCCAACTTTACTTTCAGAGAATAAAGAGAAATTAGCAAAAATATTGGATGAAGAAATCGTCATTTCAAAAGTTTTGATGAGAGATAATAAGGCAATTGAAAAGGCCAGAAGTCAAGGCTTTAATTATGATTTTGTCTTAAATTTGGACGATATTTTAGCCGATTCAGAAATTTCAATTGTCGTTGAGCTGATGGGACGAATTGAACCTGCTAAGACCTACATTACTCAAGCGATAGAAGCAGGTAAAAACGTCGTCACGGCTAACAAAGACTTGCTGGCTGTTCATGGGGTGGAACTTCGGAGTTTAGCTCAAAAACATCATGTAGCCCTTTATTATGAAGCGGCAGTCGCTGGGGGAATTCCTATTTTAAGAACTTTGGCTAATTCATTTTCATCTGATAAAATTACACATCTATTGGGAATTCTTAATGGAACAAGTAATTTTATGATGACGAAAATGAGTGAAGAAGGCTGGACTTATGATGAATCCTTGGCTAAAGCTCAAGAACTTGGTTATGCTGAATCCGACCCAACAAATGATGTAGACGGAATTGACGCCAGTTATAAATTAGCTATTTTAAGTGAATTTGCATTTGGAATGACGCTTGCGCCGGATGAAATTGCTAAATCTGGTTTGAGAAGTATTCAAAAAACTGATGTCGAGATTGCACAACAATTTGGTTATGTTTTAAAGTTGACTGGTGAAATTAACGAAGTTGATTCAGGAATTTTTGCCGAAGTTAGTCCAACTTTTCTGCCTAAATCACATCCACTTGCCAGTGTAAATGGGGTCATGAATGCTGTATTCATTGAATCAGAGGGCATTGGAGATTCGATGTTTTATGGTGCAGGAGCGGGTCAAAAACCCACAGCTACGAGTGTTTTAGCAGATATTGTCCGAATTGTTAAACGTGTCAAAGATGGGACAATTGGAAAATCATTTAATGAATATGCACGTTCTACAAGTCTAGCTAATCCCCATGATATTGAAAATAAATATTATTTTTCAGTTGAGACACCTGATTCAACAGGACAGCTTTTGCGCTTGGTTGAGCTATTTACAAGTGAAAATGTTTCTTTTGAACAAGTTTTGCAACAAAAAGGAAATGGCAAGCGGGCAGTTGTTGTGATTATTAGTCATAAAATTAATCGTGTTCAACTTTCGGCCATTCAAGATAAATTAAATCAAGAAAAAGATTTTAAATTACTTAATCGTTTCAAAGTATTGGGGGACTAATCAAATGAAAATTATTGTGCCAGCAACATCAGCAAATTTGGGTGCCGGTTTTGATTCAATTGGTATTGCCGTCAGTTTATATTTGACAGTTGAAGTACTTGAGGAAAGTAGCGATTGGAAGATTGACCATGATTTAGGCGAAAATATTCCAACTGACGAAAGAAATTTATTACTGACCACGCTGTCAGCAGTTTTGGAAGACAAGAATGTCGCTCTGCCAGCAAAATATCATCTAAAAATGACCTCAGAAGTCCCTTTGGCAAGAGGTTTGGGTTCATCAAGTTCAGTCATTATTGCTGGAATTGAGTTGGCCAATCAGTTGGCAAAACTTAATTTGACTTCTGATGAAAAACTTAAGTTAGCTTGTGAAATTGAAGGACATCCAGATAATGTCGCTCCAGCTCTTTTAGGAAATCTGGTTATTGCAAGTACTGTGGCTGGTAAAACAAGTCATATTGTCGCTGATTTTCCTTCATGCGCACTTTTGGCTTTTGTTCCAGATTATGAGTTAAAAACGGTCGAAAGTCGTCAGGTCTTACCCAATGAGTTGACTTATAAAGAAGCAGTTGCTGCCAGTTCCATTGCGAATGTACTGACAGCCAGTCTTTTGACAAATAATTTAGAAGTAGCAGGGCAAATGATGGAAGCTGACCGTTTCCATGAAAGCTATCGTGCTTCCTTGATTCCAGAGCTTCAGTTATTGCGAGAAATCGGTCATGAGTTTGGGGCTTACGGAACTTATCTGAGCGGTGCAGGTCCCACAGTGATGCTGCTTGTACCCGATAATAAGTTAACTTTACTGACAGAAAAAATTATGGAAAAAAACCTCACTGGTCACCTTTATCCATTGAAAATTGATAACAAAGGATTACAAGTAGAAGAATCTGTATTTTAATACAGGTTCTTTTTGTTGATTATTTTATAGATAAAATGATATAATCATTAAAGCAAAAAAGAATGTAAAGTAGTTCACTAACTTTCGTTTTATTTGTCAGAATAAGGTTTTTGATTTATCATTTTTTTAAAGTTAAAAGTAATGAATTATTAAATTTCTTCTAATGACAAAAATGTGATTTAAATGAGAAACCACGATTGCCCTACTGTCCGCTTTTTTAAAGCAAGAGTTTATAAAGAAAAGGAAACTCAAATGACTCAAACAAAAAAGGCAAAAGTCAGAAATCTGATTATTGCTGCGATGCTTACTGCACTTGGAATTTTAATTCCAATGATGATGCCGGTTAAACTCATTATTGGCCCAGCCTCATTCACGCTTGCTGCACATGTTCCGGTATAATGGCTGCCATGTTTTTCAGTCCACTTATGACTGCTTTTGTTGCTCTGGGAACAACTCTCGGATTCATGATTAGTATTCCGGTGCCGACAATTTGGTTGCGCGCGCTGATGCACCTTCCTGTAATGACTGTTGGTGCCTATGTCTTGAAAAAACATCCAGAATTTGTTCATCAAAAAGTTAAAATCCAAATCTTTAATTTTATTCTCGGTATTTTTCATGCTGGTTTGGAAACTTTAGTTGTTTATGCTTTTTATTCTCTAGGATTTGCGAATATTGAGCAAGGTGCTTTATTGAACTTCCTTTTATTGATTGCTCTTGGAGGACTTGTCCATAGCATGATTGACTTCAACTTAGCGTTTGGTTTGGGTAATGTTTTGAGTAAAGCCTTTCCTATTGACATCTTTGATAAAGCTAAAAATCTTGTGAATAAAAAGAAAGTTAAAGCCGAAATTTAAGACAAAATTGTCATCCTTAATAGAAAATGATAAAATAAGGTTATGATAAAAGAAACTGATCTTGAAAATATCCCAGATTTACTGATTAAATTTAATGAACCCCTATCAAATTATACTTACACAAAAGTAGGAGGACCAGCTGATATTCTGGCTTTTCCGGCTACAATAGAAGCACTGACAGAACTGTCAGCAAAAGCGAAAGCAACTGATACACCGGTTACAGTTCTTGGAAATGCTTCAAATTTGATTGTTCGTGATGGTGGAATTCGTGGAGTCGTTATTTTACTTGAAAAACTTGATTCAGTAAAAGTGGCTGGTTATACCATTGAAGCGCAAGCAGGAGCGAAATTAAAAGAAGTCACTCAAGTGGCCCAAGCCAATTCACTGACAGGTTTTGAATTTGCTTGTGGGATTCCTGGCTCAATTGGTGGAGCGGTATTCATGAATGCTGGAGCCTATGGTGGCGAAATTTTCCAAGTTTTGGTAAGTTGTAAAGTGATGGACGCTGCGGGAAATGTTTCGGTTTTAAGTGCAAGTGAAATGCAATTTGGTTATCGTCATTCCGTGATTCGTGATAAAAACTTAATTGTTCTGTCAGCAAAATTTGAACTCCAAGCAGGAGACCCAACACAAATTCAAAATGAAATGGATCGTCTTAATTTCTTGCGTAAAAGTAAGCAACCTTTAGAATATCCAAGCTGTGGATCAGTTTTTAAACGTCCAGTTGGTCACTTTGCAGGACAATTAATTCAAGAAGCTAAACTTCAAGGTCAGCGTATTGGCGGTGTCGAAGTCAGTAAAAAACATGCCGGTTTTATGGTTAATGTTGCTGATGGAAATGCGACGGATTATGAAAAACTGATTGCTCTGGTCATTGAAAAAGTTAAAGAAAATTCAGGTGTGACATTAGAGCCTGAGGTTAGAATTATTGGTGAAAAATAAGACAGGATTTCCTGTCTTTTTCAAATTTCAACTTGATAAATCATCGAATTTAAGCTATAATTAATGATGTTCTGTGCATATACAGAAGATTTGACCGCTCAAGATTACGGATACTTTGTCAGTAATCAATTTATGTTTTAATAAATAATTTGAGCTAAGGCCATACGGACAGCCGGGTCAAAAGCCGAAATTGGCGACTTTCGTTGCCTTATTGATTAACTCGTCATGAGTTATGGGGAGATATAAAAGGCCCCACCCAAGAAAAACACGCTTTGGCGCATCAATAAGAGTATTAAGAGTTCTTCTGCTGTATAGACTCTGCACAAGATTTTTCTGTTTGTCCTTTTGGAATCAGAAGACTTAAATTGATGATGAAACCAAGCGTTGGCTTGGTTTTTTTATATTATTTTCAAGTAATTTTATGGCTTAACACATCTTTATATTCAAAGGAATTATTAAAATGTCAAAAACAATTATCGAATTTAAAAATGTCAGTAAAACCTATGCGGATACTGATACAACTGTCCTTAAAGATATTTCATTTGAACTTGAAGAAGGAAAATTCTACACACTTTTAGGTGCCTCAGGTTCAGGAAAATCAACAATTTTAAATATTATTGCCGGACTTCTTGACGCAACTGATGGTGATGTTATTCTTGATGATAAAAGAATTAACGACCTACCAGCTAATAAGCGTAATGTACACACTATCTTTCAATCATATGCCCTTTTTCCAAATATGAACGTTTTTGATAACGTCGCTTTTGCTCTTAAAATCAAAGGAGTAGATAAAAAGGAAATTGCTAAACGTGTCTCAGAAAGTCTAAAACTTGTTCGTTTAGATGGCTTTGAAAAGCGTTCAATTACGAAATTATCAGGTGGTCAAAAACAAAGGGTTGCTATTGCACGCGCTATTATCGACCGTCCAAAAGTTCTCTTACTTGATGAATCTCTATCAGCCCTTGATATGAAACTTAGAAAGGACATGCAATATGAATTAAGAGAACTTCAACAAAGTCTTGGAATTACATTTATCTTTGTTACCCATGACCAAGAAGAAGCACTGGCCATGTCTGATTGGGTTTTCATCATGAATGAAGGTGAAATCGTTCAATCAGGCACACCAACAGATATATATGATGAACCAATCAATCATTTTGTCGCTGATTTCATTGGTGAATCAAACATTCTGAACGGAAAAATGATTGAAGATTACCTTGTAGAATTCAACGGTCAAAAATTTGAAGCCGTCGATGGTGGGATGCGTAAAAATGAACCGATTGAGGTGGTCATTCGTCCAGAAGATATCTGGTTTACTCTTCCTAACGAAGGAAAATTCAATGTCAAAGTGGACACTCAGCTCTTTCGTGGCGTTCACTACGAAATTGTAGCTTATGATGAATTTAACAATGAATGGCTAATCCATTCGACTCACAAAGCTATTGTTGGTGAAACGGTTGGACTTGATTTTGACCCAGAAGCCATTCATATCATGCGTCTCAATGAAAGTGAGGAAGAATTTGATGCTCGGATTGAAGAATATGTTGAAGAAGAAGAAACCGTCGGTTTAGCTAAAGCTGTTGAAGAAGAAAATGCTGAAGAGGAAGCGGCCATTCAAGAAGCAGTCAAAGAAGCCCTCGAAAATACAATGGAGCTGACAGAACTAGCTGAAACCGTTAATGAAATTTTGCAAAAGCAAGAAAATGAAACAGAAAATAGTGAAAGTGGGGATCATAAGTGACCAAAAGAATTTATTCCGTTCCCTATTTTCTCTGGGTTGTCTTCTTTGTTATTGTTCCTTTGGTCATGCTTTTGTTGCAATCATTTTTTGATTTAAACGGTCATTTTACTCTTAACAATTACATCCTCTATTTCTCTAGTGGAACTTATCTATTGATGACGTGGAATTCTATTCTCTACGCACTGATTATTACTGTGGCAACCCTTGTCATTTCCTACCCTGTGGCCTATGTTTTGACCAAACTAAAAATGAAACAATTTTGGCTCATGCTTATCATTTTACCGACCTGGGTCAACCTTTTACTCAAAGCTTATGCTTTTATCGGAATTTTTGGTAAATATGGTTCGGTCAATAACTTCTTAAAGTTTTTGGGGATTGGACGGACACAGATTTTATTTACTGACCTAAGTTTTATTTTGGTTGCATCATATATCTCAATTCCCTTTATGGTTTTACCAATTTTTAATGCTTTAAATGACTTAGATGATAATTTGGTAAATGCAAGTAGAGATTTAGGTGCTTCAGCTTTCCAAACTTTTACCCAAGTCATCTGGCCTCTTTCACTAAACGGTGTCAGAGCAGGGGTGCAAGCTGTCTTTATCCCAAGCTTGTCACTCTTCATGTTGACCCGTTTAATCGGTGGGAATAAAGTCATAACGCTTGGGACTGCTGTTGAAGAACATTTCTTAACTACCCAAAACTGGGGAATGGGTTCAACTATTGCCGTTGTCTTAGTTGTAGCCATGTTGATTGTCATGAGAATGACCAAAGAAAAGAGAGATTAATTTGCAAAAGAAAAATTCACTTGGTAAAGTTTACCTCACCTTTGTCCTCATCCTTTTATATGCACCTATTTTTTACCTTATTTTTTACTCATTCAACTCTGGAAGTGACATGAGTAAATTCACAGGTTTTACATTAGATAATTTCAAAACATTATTTGCTGACAGCCGTTTAATTTTGATTGTTGTTCAGACCTTCTTTCTAGCTTTTTTAAGTTCACTCATTGCTACAGTCATCGGGACGATTGGGGCCATTAATCTTGTTAAATTAAAAAGAAGACGACGTGAAACTTTACTGGGTTTAAATAATGTCTTGATGGTTTCTCCTGATGTAGTCATTGGTGTTTCCTTCTTGATTTTGTTTACAATTGTTGGAATGAAACTTGGCTTTATCTCCGTCTTACTCAGCCATATTGCCTTCTCCATACCTATCGTTGTGCTAATGGTCATGCCCCTTTATCAAGAAATGGACAGCTCACTAATTGATGCTGCCAATGACTTAGGAGCAAATTCAAGCCAAATCATGCGTGAAATCATTTTACCTTATCTGACACCAGGAATTATTGCTGGTTTCTTTATGGCTTTTACCTATTCTTTAGATGATTTTGCCGTCACTTTCTTTGTTACAGGAAATGATTTTACAACACTGTCAGTAGAAATTTATTCCAGAGCCCGTGCCGGAATTTCTTTAGAAATTAATGCTCTCTCTACCCTTGTATTTCTCTTTTCAATACTGTTGGTTGTAGGGTATTATTATATTATGAAAGATTCAGAAACTGTCGGAAAATCTTCAAATCTGACCTAAATAGTTCTTATTGATACTTTGTAGTTCAAAGTATAGAAAGGAGAAACTTGAAAAAATTATTATACTTTTTTGTTGGAATTCTGGTCATTACTGCTTCACTAGGACTGATTACCAATAGAATGAAAGCTGCTGACGGAGTCAAAACTCAGAATAATAGCTTGACAATTTTCAACTGGGGTGAATATATCGATCCAGACTTGATTAGTAGATTTCAGAAAGAAACAGGTTATAAAGTTAACTATATGACTTTTGATTCCAATGAAGCCATGTATTCAAAAGTCAAACAAGGAGGAACAGCTTACGACCTGATTGTTCCTTCTGATTACATGATTGAAAAAATGGCCAAAGAAAATCTGCTCCTTAAGCTAGACCACAGCAAAATTAAAGGTTTAAAAGACGATGACCCTAAACTACTTAATCCAGCTTTCGACCAAGGAAATCAATATTCTGTTCCATACTTTTGGGGAACATTAGGCATAGTTTATAACTCAAAAACAGTAAAAACTCCTCCAAAAACGTGGAATGATATCTGGTCACCAACTTACAAAAACTCGATTTTACTGACAGACAGTGTGCGTGACGTCATGGCAATGGTTCTTAGTAAACATGGCTATTCATTAAATACAACCAACCAAAAAGAGTTAGACATAGCCTATCAAGACCTCCTTAAGCTTACGCCAAATGTAAAAGCAATTTTGGGCGATGAAATCATGAATTACATGATTAATAATGAGACACCTTTAGCCGTTGTTTATAGCGGAGAAGCAGCAGAGATGACCTCTGAAAATAAAAATTTGAAATATGTCATCCCTGAACGTACAAATATTTGGTATGATAATTTAGCCATTCCGAAAACAGCAAAAAATGTCAAAGCAGCTTACGCTTTTATTAATTTCATGCAGGAACCCAAAAATGCAGCTCAAAATGCAGAGTGGATTGGTTATGCAACTCCGAACTTGAAAGCAAAAGCTCTCTTACCCAAAGAAATTCGTGATAATAAATCGTTTTACCCAGATGAAGCAACTATCAAAGATGATGAAGCTTACAAAAACCTTAGTCCATATTGGACTGGAATTTATAATGATTTGTATTTAGAATTTAAGATGAATAAATAATTGGAGAGCGTTGTCCTAATTTGAATGTGTCTGCAGAACTAGTAAAACCACTAAAATTAGCAACTCTATAGTCCAGTTAAGTTCAAAATTAAAAATAAATCCTACAGAAAAGTCTACAAAGTTAATTTGTAGACTTTTTCTTTTTTCAATCAATTTTTTCATTTTAAAACTGTTTATTTCATGTTTTAAATTTTCTATCATACTTTTTATAATAGAAAAAATGTTTTATGTTAATAAAAGACCCTAAAATTGTAGACATAAAAAGTCTATATTCTGAGGGTCTAATTAGTTTGTTTTTTAATTATTTATCTATCGACCATTCTTTTGGAAATGAATGCGATACTCCTTTGGCGACAAATTACTCCATTGTTTAAATTGTCGAGAAAAATGGGACAGATTCTGATATCCAATAGTTTCAGCAATTTCGCTAATTGGAAGATTTGGTTGATGAAGAAGAATTTTTGACTCGTTGTAACGGAGTTGATCTAGATAATTTTTAGGACTGATTGAGTAAACTTTTCTAAAGACTTTCAACATGGTACTTTCACTTATATTTAAAGAATATGCTATCTCATGCATTGAGAGGGGTTGCTGGTTTTCTTTGATAGGTTGCTTAGTAAATGTTCGAAAATTTTGTTGTATTGTATCTGCGATTGATTTTGCTAAAATTAGCGATGAATTATCTGATAATGTAGCTATATTTTGCTCTAGTAAGGTGTAATCATATAAACTAAGCATTAATTCAATCAAAAGTTTTTCTGTCATTAATTTCTCCCTAAGAGAAAAAGTATTTGTTTCAATGAGAGTAATATACTTTTGGAGAACTGATTTTATTTTTGTAAAAGCATCATTATTTTTATTTAATTTTACTGAGCAAAGCATAAGTATATTTAATTGAATCTCTGGATCATCAATATCAAAATGGACACAAAAATAATGCATACCAGTAGGCGAAATACAAGAGTTTTCATGTGGCATTCCGGGTGGGATGAGTATGATATCATCTTGATAACAATTAAATGAACATCCATCAAATTTAGTCTGTTGAACACCATCAAGTATAATCATAATCTCGAAAGTAAAATGAGCCTCACGTTCAATTTTCCAGCCTAATGGAACACTTTGTTGGTGCCCTCCAAAAAATTTCATATTCATATTTATTTCGGGTAAGCTGATAATATTTTTTAGCCATTCGGGTTCTTTATTCATTATTGTTCACGACCTTTATTTTTAGAGGTCAGAGCTGAGAATGTGAAAATCAAAGCTATTACGACAAAAATGAAAGCTGCATATTTTATTTGTGATAAAGCGTCAGAAGCTCCAAATATTTTTGCTAAAAAACTGATTATAAAAGGCGAAAAGAAGGATCCTAAGTTACAAGCAATCATAGCTAGTGAAATAACAATATTTTTGGCGGAAGATGTCACACTAGATAAAATTAGACCGTATACATAAGGAATAAC
>NZ_BCVK01000010.1 GCF_001591705.1 Lactococcus cremoris subsp. cremoris NBRC 100676
ACGACTTATATGACTTATAATAGCACACTTCCAAAAGTTTTTGTTTATTTACTGACAACCATTGAGACGCTTTATCAAACGAGTGTTCCCCTTGAGGTTCAAAACCGAAAGAACGTCCATCTCGCAACATCAGATTGCTTAGTTATCGCTTGTTACCTCTGGGGCGTACTGCATTTTAGTGAAACGCTTAAAGCTAAGCACCAACTTGCTCAAAGTTTATTTCCTAATTTCCTAGAATATTATCGCTTTGTCCGCCGTTGTAATGCCCTCTTACCGAGTATCCAAGTCATTCGCCAAGCACTCGTCTTTAAAGAGGTTGAAGGAATGAGTGTATCCATTATTGACAGCTTCCCCATTCCTTTGTGTCAGCCTATTCGTAATTTCAGAAGCAAAGGTCTTGGAGATTATGCAAATGTTGGCTACAATGCTACAAAGGGACAGTACTTCTATGGATGTAAATGTCATGCTTTAGTCAGTGAATCAGGCTATGTCATAGACTACACAATTACTCCTGCTTCAATGGCTGATAGTTCAATGACCGAGGAAGTGTTGAGTCAATTTGGGACACCAACAGTCCTTGGAGATATGGGATATCTAGGTCAGTCACTGCATGATAGGCTGGAATTAAAAGGAATTGATCTAATGACACCTGTCAGGAAGAACAAAAAGCAAAAGAAAATCCTTTTCCCTAATTTTTCAAAACGTAGAAAAGTGATTGAGCGAGTTTTCTCTTTTTTGACAAATCTAGGAGCTGAGCGTTGTAAAAGTCGTTCGCCTCAAGGTTTTCAATTGAAATTAGAGATGATACTTTTAGCGTATTCTTTATTGTTAAAATCAGCTAAATCACTGGAACCAGAGACTTTAAGATATTCTATCGGGTATCAAGTCATGCCTAAATAATCAACTAGCAATTCGGGTAAATAAAAGAAACTCTTTATCAAACAAAATTTCACCTACCATAAGACTTTATTATCTTTCAAAAGTTGATAGGTGTTTTTATTTCATCTGTTAAAATTATTGTTTACTTCTAGTTCAGAAGTAAGATTTTTTATAAAATCTGTTAAGGAAATTTCTTAGTAACTTAAATCTTCTCCGTTTGTCGAAATCACTTTTTTGTACCAGTCAAAGCTCCGTTTTTTGATACGTTTATAATCTTTATCTATATAAACAAAACCATAACGTTTTTCAAAACCTTCACGAGTAGAGTAAAGGTCCGTTGCAGACCATGTAAGATAACCAATCATTTCTACTCCCTCGTCAACCGCTTCTTTCATACGAGCAATATGGTCTGCTAAATACTTAATTCTGTAATCATCATTAACCGTTCCGTCCTCTTTCAAAGTATCCCTTGCCCCCATACCATTTTCAGTAATTAATATCGGTAATTGATAGCGATGATAATAATCATGTAAATAATGTTTAAAACCATATGGATCAATTAGCCATTTCCATTCTGTTGCATCAATGTAAGGATTTTTAGTAATCACACCATTCAAGGCCCTATCTTCAAAACTATTAGCTTCAATTGCAGCTGATAAATAGTAACACAATGCCATGAAGTCTGGCGAAGCACTCTTTAACACCTCTAGATCATCGTCAAGTACAATAGAAGAAAAATCTGTCCCCTCATAAGACTTGATAAAAATACCTGAATAAACGCCACGGAATAAGACATCCGCAAACCCATAACCGCTTTTATAAGCTAACTCATCCGTTGCTTCAACATTTACCGGGTCACAATTAAGTGGGTAGAGACAAACATTCCCAAGATTTCCACCTACTTTAGCGGCAGGATCAATTTCATGAACAAGATTCGTTGTTTTTGCATAGCAAAGATTAAAATGATGTTGTAGCTGGAATACTTCAGCTCTATTTTTCGCCTTGTATCCTGTCATGTACTCAGAGTCTAAGTCAATAAAATTTTGTTCATTAAAAGGAATCCAGTATTTAATTCTCCCCTTAAATGCTTTGATAACTGTTTCAGCATAATGTGTAAAATCTTTAATAATTTCACGACTCATAAATCCTCTATATTTTTCTAAAAGATTTAGTGGCAAATCATATGCGTATAAAGTTGCTACAGGTTCAATATTATATTTATCAAGTTCATCTAACATAGCAGAATAAAAAGCAATTCCTTCTGGATTAGCTTCAATCTCATCTCCATTTGGAAAAATGCGTGTCCAAGCGATGGTAAAACGATAGATTTCAAATCCCATTTCTGCGTAAAGTTTAATATCTTCTTTCATATGATGATAATGATCTGAAGCGATTTTGAACTCATTAAAATTAGATTCCTTATCTGCTCCTGGAATTACTCGAACGTCTGCGATAGAAACTCCCTTTCCTCCTTGTCCATGGCCTCCTTCAAATTGTTGTGCATTCGTTGAACTTCCCCATTTAAAATCCTTTTTAAATCCTTTTTCGTCAAAAAACATAAACTTTCCCCCTTTTTATTTTTTATGTTAAAGAATTGGAATTCTTTATCAATTATCTCTTTGTTCTGTTTCAAGCTCAGTAATCATTTCAATACGTTTGGCGTGACGCCCCCCTCATAAATTGCTTCCAACCATTCCTTGACAATCATTTTTGCCAATTCACTTCCGACAACACGTGAACCGAATGCCACAATATTTGTATTATTGTGTTCTTTGGATAATTTTGCCGAATAAGGTTCACTACAGACGACTGCACGAATTCCTCTTACTTTATTCGCTGAAATGGAAATTCCCACTCCTGTTCCACAAATCAATACTCCACCGTCAAAATGACCTGCCGCTACTTCCTCTGCCACTTTTTTTCCGTAAATAGGATAGTCCGTTCGTTCAGTTGAAAAGGGGCCAAAATCTGTCACTTCGTGCCCCAACTCCTCAAGATAGTCAATAATAAGGGGTTTCAATTCAAATCCTACATGGTCGCTACCAATTGCTAATTTCATCCTCTTTTTCCTCCATTAAGCTCTTAATTCATTGATTATTGTTTCATAATTTTTATGTTTCCCAAATAAAGCGGAAGTTCCTAAAATAAACCCTTCAACGCCTAACTTACTTAGTTCTTCGATTTTCTGTGGTGAAATCGCTCCATCTACCATTACTTTAAAGTCAAATTGTTTACTTAATAAAACAGCCTTTTCAATTTTAGAATTTACATATTCCAGATATTTTTGACCAGCAAAGCCTGGATTTACTGTCATTATCATAAAATAATCAACTAATGGCAGCAATTCTATTACTGCTTCAATGGATGTGCCCGGATTAATAGCGATTCCTGCTTTTTTTCCTTTGGCTCGAATCTTATCTAATGTACGAGCGGGATGGATATCTGCTTCAGGATGAATATAAATAATATCAGCTCCCAAGTCGGAAAACATTTCAACATAATTCGACGGGTTTTGAACCATCAAATGGACATCTAAGGGTTTATCAGTCACCGAACGAATCAACTCATAATCTTGCAGGCCCATTCCAAAATTGGGAACAAAGGAACCATCCATGATATCCATATGAAAGATATCCACACCAGCAACTTCTAAATCTTTTGTATCCTTCTCCAAATTAGCAAAATTTGCACACATCATTGATGGACATAACAATTTTTTTGACATTTTCTCACTCCTTGAGATAACGATTACCCAAACAATACCATCATGGGTAATCGTTTACTTTTTTTATGATTTTATTATATCATCAGGAAAACAACCTGTCAACCCCTCAAATATTATTAGTTATTTGCTAAAATTGTTTATATATGAGAGAATTATATCAATAAAAGATAACGATTACTCAAAAGGATAATTCTATGAAAAAAACATCAATCAAGGATATAGCAAAACTTAGCGGAGTTTCTGTTGCGACAGTCTCTCGTGTTATCAATAATAATGGACGTTTTTCTGAAGAAACCAGAAAAAAAATTCTTGATGTTATTGAAGAAACTGGCTACCAAATGAATTTTAGTGCCAAAAGTTTGCGAATGAATAAATCTTTTTCAGTCGGTATTTTAGTTCCAGATATCAGTAATTACTTTTTCTCTGATGTGGTTCAAAAAATAGAGGAGGAACTTTTTGAATTAGGCTATTCGACAATTATTTGTAATACTGGTAGAAATATTGAAAAAGAAACGGCCTACTTAAATATGCTCCGAAGTAAATTGGTTGATGGTATTATCGTTATTTCTGGCGTAGATGAATTTGTCTTTCACTATGATGATATTCCATATATTTGTATCGACCGAGAACCCTTGAAAAAAGAGAAAACAATCGTGATTTCTTCAAATCATTATCAGGGAGCCTTTGAAGCAACAGAATCATTAATTAATAATGGATGTAAACATCCCGCAATTTTGATGTATGACCGACAATCTTCTTCTGCAAAAGAGCGTTTTAAAGGATATAAAGATGCGCTAAAGAAAAATAATATTTCCTACAACGAATCAAGTCATCTGTTATTAAGTGGCCTAGAAGAAAATTTTACTGAAAATTTACAAGCATTTTTAGAGCGAACAGACCAAGTTGATAGTTTTTTTGCCGTAAATGATACACTTGCCATGAAACTCTTCAGCTCGTTAAAGGAACTAGGGGAGAAAATTCCTGAAGATTTCAAAATAATTGGGTTTGATGATAGCCCACTCGCTCATTATTCTTCACCAACATTATCATCCGTCAAACAAAACACGGATAAAATTGCTCAGCTTACAGTCAAAAATCTAATTGATTTTATTTCCTCTGGGAAAATTATCAATTATCAAACTATTCTAGTACCGGTTGAATTAGTTGTTAGAAATTCTAGCTTAAATAATTAGGAATCAACTCTGACTTTTCTATTAATATTTCTAAAGTACTAATCTATTAAAAAAGTCTACCAGCTTTGGTAGACTTTTTTAATTTTTCTTATTTATCTTTCTGAAATTATCAATAAAGATTTAATTGCTGTCCGTTGATCCATTGCTTCATATGCCTTTTGAATTTCATCTAGGGTAAATTCTTCTGTAAAGACACGCCCTGGATCAATCTCCCCACTTAAAACTGCTTCAAGTAAGATTTCCTTATTTCACCGTGCGACAGAGGCTACTCCACCTCCAAGTTGAATATTTTTCCAAAAAAGAGAATCAATCCATTCATTGTAATCAACATCATGAGGAACTCCTACACGTCCTCCCGCTCTTACTGCTTGGAAAGCAGATTCAATGGCTTCTTTTGTTCCGACACACTCTAAGGCAGCATCAGCACCATAACCATTGGTTATGGCCATAATTTTTTGAATCGCTTCTGCGCCATGCTCAGCAATGATATCTGTTGCCCCAAAATCACGCGCCAATGCCGCTCGATCTTCATGGCGACTCATTGCAATAATCCGTTTTGCACCTAAAAGTTTAGCCGAAATCACTGCGCACAGACCTACTGCTCCATCGCCAAAGACAACTACTGTGTCCCCTTCGTGGACATCTGCTGCTTTAGCCGCATGAAAACCTGTGGGCATGACATCCGCTAAAGTTGTCAACGAAGCCAGCTGTTCTTCTGAATAATCACTTGGTCTTCCTGGAATTTTAACAAGTGCACCATCAGCATTAATTGCTCGATAGAATTCTCCTTGATATCCCCCGTTAACTCCATCTTTAGCATTGGGGCAATTAGCTTCAAATCCTGCCAAACAGATTGGACAGTGTCCACAACCATGAGTAAAGGGAACAATGACAAAATCTCCCGCTTTAAAGTTTTTAACTCCCGCTCCAACTTCTTCAATGACACCAATAGCCTCATGACCTACTGGACCTGGCTGACGTTCAGAAATCCCACGGAACCACCATAAATCAGAACCACAAACGCAGGCACGAACGATTTTTATAATGGCATCTGTTTCTTTTACAAGTTGCGCTTTGGGAAATTCTCTAACTTCCATCTTATTTTTTTCGACAAAATAGGCTGACCTCATTTTTTTACTTCCTTTTCATTTATTGAATTTATTATAAAATGAATTTAGCTTTTTGAAAAATACTTTTTAAAAAACTTCTTATGCTTTGAAAGCATAAGAAGACCTAAATAACTCACAAAATTCCACCAACTCCTCGTCCAAAGAGGTTGTTACTAGAAATTTTTTGATAAAAATCGGCAACTTTTGGTGTGAGATTATAGCGTAATGCCAAGGGCCTAAGGGTTGCTTCTAATTTAGCAAGTTCATCAGCAAGTCGCCCTTGATTCTCTAATTGAACTTTCGTATGAAGTAAACACTGACGTTCCCAGTCACGAATATTTCTATCTAATACCAGATTATAAAGTTCATTTAAAATTTCTTGCTTTTCAAATGTTTTATTCATGAATTTATTATGCCACGAAATCACTTTTAAGACCACTAAAAACGCTTACGATTTTAAAGCTAGCGTTTTTTTGTCAAATTCATGTTTGGATAATTTTTAAGAATTCTTCGTAAGTTATAGTGTTTTAATTTCAAAGGACGGTTCTTCAGAAGTTCCAATACTTTTTTGCGGTTTGGTGCGGTTTCATGATTGGTCAGCAAATGTTTAAGACGAAACTCTTTAATAGCCGCATTTTCTTTATCAGAATCATCAATCATAGCCAATACTTCTTTTTTGGTTGAAATCGTAAAGATAAACGTTGATAGAAGGTCAGCTCCAAAAATAATTAATATGAGAAGCACTCCCCAACTATGCGTGATTGAATTAAAATCATGAATCCAATTTTGAACAGGTGGATTAACTAATTTAATTAAGATAATACAACCTACACCCCAAAATAATGAAACGGGAACAGCTACCCTGCCTTCAATATTGAAAGGGAGGGTTGAGTAGTCCCATAACTTCATATTAAAGAATTTCTCTAAAATCCAACTACCGATAAATTCAACCACAGTCACAATCACTATTGTATTAAGATAAAGACTAAATAAATTTCCAGTATCTGGAACTAAAAGTAAGACTGCTGACACACCAAAACCGTAGACAGGGCAATAAGGGCCTAATAAAAAACCTCTAAAAACAAAATGTCGGTCTTTAAGTGAACAATAGAAAGTTTCCCAAAGCCAACCAATGAAAGAATAAACGATAAAAGTCATAAAAAGTTCCATGTGTTTCTCCTTGTTTGTTTAATCTTTTCCATTATATCATCTCTTTTGGTAATTTTTAAAATTCATATTATTTCCTAGAATAAAATAAGAAAAAAGCTGATGGAAGTCAGCTTTTTTTATATTTTTATAATGATTTTAATTTTCCATGGAAATCAGCAATTGATTGATAGCCTTTTTGATTCATTATTTCTTCTAATTCTTTAATGATTCTATCAAAGATTGCAGGTCCTTCTTTGTGTAAAGCTGTTCCAATTTGAAGCATTGTAGCTCCACATAAGAGGTGTTCAAAGGCATCTTGTCCTGTTTCAATCCCACCTGTTCCAATGATTTGAATTTCAGGTTTGAGTCGAGTATAGAAAGCACGGACATTTGCAAGCGCTGTTGGTTTGATGTAAGCTCCACCAATTCCACCAAATCCATCTTTAGGCTTAATAACTACGCTTTCTGCTTCTGGGTCAATAAAAAGTCCATTTCCAATACTATTCACTGAATTCACATAAGTCAATGGAAACTGATTGAGGATTTCTGCCATAATATCAAAATGTACAAGGTCAAAATAAGGGGGAAGTTTGACACCTAGCGGTTTTGTAAAGAAAGTAAAAACTTCTTTTAGGAGCTTTTCAGTTGCTTCAAAATCATAAGCAAGTTGTGGTTTACCAGGAACATTTGGACAAGAAAGATTCAACTCTGTAATTCCTGAAAAATAACTTTCTTGAATTTTCTTGAGCATAGCGATATTTTCTGCTACACTCATACCCGCAATGGAAAAGAAGATTGGCCCTTCTTGAGCATTTTCTTTTTGATTTTTTAAAACATAGTCTAAGTAGTAATCAAATCCTAAATTAGGCAGACCCATAGAATTAATTGACCCTAATTCTAAGTCAACATAACGTGGGAGTGGATTACCTTCTCTTTTTTCTAATGTGGAACTTTTGGTGATATAGGCCCCTGCTTGAGAGGCTTTTAATTCTTCTAAATCCTCAATCGTCATACAATGGACTCCTGAAGCGTTCATAAATGGATTAGCGAATTTGGCATTTGCAAAAGTTGTATTAAGCATTAAAAAATCGTTCCCCTTTTCTATTTTTAACTATTCTATCACAAAAAAGCCAAATTCAAAATTTTTAAAATTCGAGTCAAATGATGAGGCGGCATTTTTTTCACATGATATAATTAAATTAGAGCAAATGGAGTGTAAGATGAGTACAGAAAGAGCTATTTTTGCTGGTGGTTGTTTTTGGTGTATGGTTGAACCTTTCGAAGAACGTCCAGGTATTTTGGCTGTAACAAGCGGCTATACAGGCGGACATATCGAATACCCTACTTATGACCAAGTTCTCTCAAAAGCTTCTGGCCATACAGAGGCCGTTGAAATTTTATTTGATAATGAACTGATTTCTTATGATGAGCTTTTAGATATTTATTGGTCTTTGATTGACCCAACGGATGCTGACGGTCAAATTTATGACCGAGGTGCAAATTACCGTCCAGTAATTTTTGTTGAAAGTGAAGAACAAAAAACTGCTGCTAAAAAAAGTAAAATCGCCTTAGAAAAATCTGGAATTTGGGACAAACCAATAGTTGTTCCTATTGAAGAAGCTAAAACTTTTTGGCCAGCTGAAGAATATCATCAACAATACTATAAAAAAGACCCTAAACGTTATCAAGCGATGCACAAGGCACGTGAACTTTATTTGGCCTTACAACGTTTCAAAGGAAAATTTAAATTTTTAAGAAAAAACACTAGATAAGCTAGTGTTTTTATTTTATATTTGGCCAATCTTTTCCAAACCATTCTTGGTATAGATCTTCTACAATTTTAACAGTTGTCATTGTCATTTCAGGAGAAAGTTTTTCACTTTTTTTCTTACCACTATTGATAAGTTCCGCTATTTCATCAATCTCATAACTGAATTCACTTGGCATTGGATGTGAAAACTCTTCAATCATTTCGCCATTTCTAATGAGACTTGCCTGATTTGATTTCCAATAATTTGGAACAGAAATTTCTCCTTTTTCCCCGTAAATTGCAAAAGTATTTGCTTTATCTAAACGGGTGGTAAGCGAGATATTAATCATAATTTCTGCTTTTTTCAAAAGAATTTCATAATCTAAATCTGCTTTATTTTCTTCAGGGGACCAGTAAATTCCTTTTGCTTCATCAAAACCTGTTCCAAATAAAAATTGTAGCACAGAGAGTGGATAGCTGGCATGCATGATAAAGGCTCCGCCACCTTCTTTTATATCTAAAGCCCAACTCTCACGGTTGGTATGAGGTCTAAAATCGTTAATTGCAAGGCGAGATACTTTACCAATCTCATTGGCATCAAGCCATTTTTTGATTTTGGTCATCACAGGAAGAAAAACAGATTTTTGAGCTTCCATCAAAAAAAGATTTTTTTCATTTGCAATCTTAAATAACTCTTGAGACTCTTTAAGCGTTAAGGTAAATGGTTTTTCAAGAAGCACATTTTTACCTGCTTCTAGGGCGAGCTTTGCTTTAGGATAATGTTGTTTATTGATAAGTGGAATATAGATTAAGTCAATTTCTTCTGCCTTTACTAAACTTACATAATCATCATAAACTTCTGGAATTCCTAAATCCAAAGCGGCTTTTTCTGCTTTTTCTTTATTTCTGGCAGCAATTCCGATAACTTCTGCTTGCCCACTTTCTTTTACACCTGCTACAAATCGGGGAACAATCTTAGCAGCACCCATGATTCCAATTTTTAACATTTAACTTCCTCCTGTGACTAAGACTAAATCCCGATAATCACGGTTTCTACAGTTTCAACTCCTGCAGTGGTAACACGGACTCTAGCAAGATTTTCTACTGTATTAACATCAAAAAATCTGTCTCCACTGATATCATTTTGAATGATTTTTACAGTTGCTTCTGGTGGAAATTTTTGTAAGGTTTCAATAAGTTCTTGTGTCGTCATAATCTTTTAGTCGGCCCTTTCTGATAGATATTCCCAACGTTCATATTTTTCTTCAAGCTCTTTTGTTTTATTGTCTAATTCTTTTTGTAAGTCAAGTAAGAGTTCTGTATTAGAACCATTTTCATTCATTTCTGTGTCTATCTCAGAAATTCGTTCTTCAATTTCAGCAATTTGACTTTCAATGTTTTCCCATTCTTTCTTTTCCATATAAGTCAGTTTGGCTTTGTCCGTATTTTCTCTTTTGTCAGCAATTACGGGACTTTCAGTTTTGCTGACAGCTTTGTCAGCAATTTTTTCTTCCATTTTGACCGCTAAATAGTCACTGTAAGCACCAAAATAATGGTTGATTTCTCCATTTTCAAAGGCAAGTAATTCATTACTTACTTTGTCTTGGAAATAACGGTCATGTGAAACGGTCAAAACAGCACCAGGGAAAGACCCTAGGAAATTTTCAAGTACGGTTAATGTTGCAATATCCAAGTCATTGGTTGGTTCGTCAAGTAAAAGCACATTAGGTTGTAATAGTAAAATCTTTAGTAAATAGAGTCGTTTTTTCTCACCACCAGAAAGTTTAGAAATGAGTGTTCCGTGGCTACTTCTTGGAAAGAGAAATTGCTCTAATAGATTAACAATTGAAATATTCTCGCTACTATTATTATGAGCAGCCGAAGCCACTTCTTCAAGGAAATTTATCATGCGTTTATTTTCATCAAGTCCGCGAATTTCTTGACTGAAATAACCAATTTTGACGGTTTCCCCAATTTCTAAAAGCCCATCAGTTAATTCTAATTCTCCAGCAATGACATTGAGGAGTGTTGATTTTCCAACGCCATTATCCCCAACAATCCCTAAGCGCGAACGAGGTTGAACAATTAAATCAAAATTGCTGAAAATTTGTCGGTCTGGGTAAGAAAATCCTGCATTCTTAAAATTAATCACTTTTTTACCTAAGCGACTTGAAGCAATATTTAATTCCAAATCCTCTTGATTTTTTGAAGTTTTCATTGAATCTTTGAGGTCTTTAAAGCGGTCAATACGTGCCTGTTGTTTGGTTGCCCGAGCTTGTGGTGATTTACGAATCCAAGTTAATTCGGACTGGTAAAGTTGTTTGGCTTTATGACTCGCTGCGGCTTCACGTTCTTCATCTTCTGCTTTTTTCGCTAAATAATCTTGATAATTTCCTTGATACTCTTTTAATCCGGCATCTTCAAGCTCAAAAATTCGTGTTGCAACATTATCCAAAAAATAACGGTCATGGGTAACAAAAAGAACTGTTCTTCGAGAATTTTTAAGATAATTTTGTAACCAAGCAATGGTCTCAACATCAAGGTGGTTGGTTGGTTCATCAAGTAATAACAAATCTGAATCATTGACTAAAGCTTGAGCCAATTGAACACGTCTTTTTTGTCCACCAGAAAGACTTTCAATGATTGTTGTAGCTTCTGGAAGTTGAAGTTTAGTTAAAATTGTTTTGACATCTGCTTCTACTTGCCATGCATTCAAGGCATCCATTTCTGACTGAGCACGCTCTAATTTAGACAAATTTTCAAAATCCAAAAGCGCCGCTTCATAGTTTTTAATTGCCCTCATTTGTGGAAGTGAATCATCTAAAATACTATCTAAAATACTTGCTTTGGGATTAAAATCTGGTTCTTGAGTTAAATAAGTAATTTTATAATTTTGTGGATGGTCAAAAGGCGATTTATCTCCATCAAAACCAGAAAGTCCTGAAATAACATTTAAGAGTGTTGTTTTACCTGTTCCATTTACTCCTAAAAGTCCAATTCGATCAAGATCATGAATGATGAAATTGATTTTATTGAAAACCGTTTTTTCTCCAACTGATTTACTTAAATTTTGTGCGATGAAGTCTGCCATTTTTTGCCCTAATTTCTCTTATATTACTTTTGATTATATCATAAAAAAGCCTGTCAGTAACGACAGGTATCATTTTTACTAGCAAAGTGAGCGATTCTTTGATGACTCCTTTCTGTCGGTAAAAAATTACTGACAGAAAAGATTTGATTAGTCGTCACTATTTTTTTTACTCTCACGAATATCAAAGGGATGAACAATCTCTTCTAATTCTTTGATATAGAGTTCAGCTTGTCTGGTTAGTTGAAAATCGTTGAGTGAAATCCAGCCAATTTCTATATTATCATCAACTGCTAAAGGAATAGCGACAATATTATCACCATTTAAATCCTGACTGACAATACCTGTTGAAATGGTATAACCATTTAAGCCAATCATTAGATTAAAAATTGTGGCTCGATCTCCCACTTTTATGTCTTTTTTAGCGTAAACAGTCGATAAAATCTCTTCAGAAAAATAGAAAGAATTATGCTCGCCTTGCTCATAAGACAAGCGTGGAAATTTTTCTAAATCTTCTAAGATTACAAATTGTCGGTCAGCTAATGGATTGGTCGAACTTACAAAAATATGAGGCTCAGCCAAAAATAAGGAATGAAAGGTTAGCCGATTTTCTTTTAAAATTTTGTCAATCACATTTGCGTTATAAGAATTTTTGTAAAGAATGCCAAGTTCACTGCGCAAGGCCTTCACATCTTCTATAATTTCATAAGTGCGGGCCTCTCGTAAAGTATATTCGTATTCGTCAATTCCTTGACTTTCTGTTTTTTTAACCATATTTACAAAAGCATTGACGGCAAAAGCATAGTGCTGTGTCGAGATGGCACATAGTTTTCTTGATGGCTTTTTGTCCAACCACCGCGCTTCCAATAAATCAGATTGTTCAACAACTTGTCTAGCATAACCTAAAAACTCGGTTCCTTCTGCGGTCAGCGAAATTCCTTTGCTTGAACGTTGTAAAAGGGGCAATCCTACTTCTATTTCAATGTCTTTGATTGACTTTGACAGACTAGGCTGTGTAATATAGAGAATCTCAGCTGCCTGATTGATTGAGCCAATCTTAGCCACTTCAATAAAATATTTGAGTTGTTGTAAACTTATCGTCATTATTTTTTTCCTCATTAGATTTTTAATTCAAAAATCAAAAATCTGGTCAGTAACTTTGTATTTACTGACAGAACTTTCAGTAATTATTTTTTACTGACCAAGCTTTCCAGTACTTTTATGGCTGAAATTATTTTTTCCCCGCTCACTTTTTCATCGATTAAGCGATAAGATTCAACAGGACTAGCTGCAAATTCTGCCGCTTCTTTCAGTTTTTTCAAATTAGGATTGGATAAATTTATTTCTTCTAAAGAAGCAGGCAAATGATTTTCTCGATAGAAAGGTAATAGTTTCTCAATTTCTAAATAATCCCTTGTATAAGCCAATTGAACTAAAACACCATAAGCAACTTTTGAACCATGTAAAATAGCGTGCGTTTCTGGACAAAGCGAAAGTCCATTATGGAGCGCGTGAGCACCTGACATTCGCCCATAAGTTCCAGCAAATCCACCCACCGTTCCCGAAAGTTCAATGATTGTGTCTACAATACGTCCAAAAGCTGGACTTACTTTTTGCTTACTTAAATCCTCCAAAGCCGCCTTTGAATCTGCAAATAATATTTTAAAAATTTCTTTGGCACTGACAAAACCTAAACGAACGGAAGCTGACAATTCTTCTTGGGGGACTTGACGAATAATTCCTTCCATTTCATACCATTTTGCGAGTGTATCTCCAATTCCAGCAACAAAATAATCATAGGGAGTCGCTAATAAAAAATCATAATCCACTAAGGTCAAATAACTGACTTTATTTAAATATCCGACTTTATCAAAAGTATGGTCTGGATGATAAAGCGCAGCAACTGGTGTATAAGGTGCACAATTCGATACTAAAGTAGGAATGATTATCAACACACAATCAAGCTCTTGTGCCACTACTTTACAAGTATCAATCAAACGCCCGCCCCCTATCGCAAGAATAGCCTCAACATTACCGATTTCTTTGGCTAGCTTTTTCCCGTTTTCAACAGATGCTGTGCCGTCATAATGAAAAATAGGATAAGAAAGAGTTTTAGGATAAAAATCTTGAAAAACTTGAAATGATTTCTCACCAGTAATCACGGCAAGTTCCTTAAATGGCGCAAGGTAAGCTTCTAAATCTTGCAAAATTTCTTGACCACTCACGTATCTATTTGCTCCGGGACGGACTTCTTCTGAGAGTTTCATAATTTTCCTCCTAATTAAATAATTATTTAGAATATTCTATCACTTAAGGCACAAAAAAACAACATTTTTTAAGTAAATGTTGTTTTTATTCTAAATCAATGTTTTTAGGCACTGTAATCCAGAGTTTTGATTATATTTCCCTTGTCATCTGTCAAATCAATTCGCAGTTTGAGTTGAGCCACTCCAGCCTTCTTCATTGAGTCTAAGACTTTATCTGCAACGTCCTTAACTTGATCACCGCTTGCAAGTAAAAGGGCACCAACGGTTGCTTTATTAAGCTTAGAAGATTCTAAAGTATAGGTCAGCTTTGAGTCAGTACTCGTCGCTTTTGCCGAATTGATTAATCCCTGAGATTGACTCTTGATGGTATCCGAATTCTCATTTAATTTGCTTGCAATAGCTGACGGAGTAGCCGAACCAATTTGATCCGCTGCATCCGTTAAGTTTTGAGAATCTGGTATAAATTTTGCTGCAATATTATCTGTTTGACTAGAAATAACGTGTCGTCCTACCATTACAATACCAAAAACAATCAGAGCCAGAAATATAATAAGGGAGAGTAATATTGCAAATACTTTACCCCCTCTGCGTTTCTTCTCTGTTTTTCTTTTTCTAGAATTCATTTATTTTCCTTTTCTAGCTTTGAGCTGTAATAGTATTATAGCATTTTGAAGTTAAAATAAAACTAAAAAAGTAGTTTTTCAACTACTTTTTAAGATCTTTTAGATAAAATTAATCATTAAAGTCAAAACGTAATTTCATATTAGCTGAACCAAGAACGACCATACGTCCCAAAAGTTCCGTTTGTGCTTTGAAAGCAGCTTCTGCTAATTTTTCATTGGCTTGTGTCAAATAAGCAATTTTATCTTCTGCAAGCTCAAAGTTTTTATCAGTTTCATTTTGAATTTCATGGAATTTCGCCATGGTGTTTAATTCAAAAGTGTTGCGTAAATCAACAAATAAATCATAATTCGCATCACCAAGAACAGCTGTTGTTGCGCTCAACCAATACATATTTGTTGGATCATATTCTCCCTTCGCGTCACGATAAGAAGCTGGCGTATCATTAATTGCTGTGTAAAATGGTACAACATGATTGAATGTATTTGCACCAAAAGCAAGCCATTGTACACCTGTGAGTTCAAAAGGAACATTATTTCTAACTTGCAAAATATGAACACTGTGATTTCGATTGATTCCGATTGGACGGAAAAGTTTTCTTTCCTCTGGACGATTTGTTGTGCCATAAGGGTCATATTTTGTATTTTCAAAATGACTTGACAAGACAAATTTAACATCTTCGACAGTGATTTTACGGCTAGCTTCACAAATGAATGGAAGTTCTTGATTTTGTGGATCTTCAGATACATTTCCCAAGAAATTTTGACCATACCAAGTTCGAGGATTATTATAAACAGAGTCTTTGATTGAAGATGAACCAAAGATATGACGAAGATTATAATGACTTTCATAACCTTCAAAATCAGGGTTCAAATGATTTTCATCAATTAACTGTTTCAAATCATCAGAACACATATAATCATCATTATCAAATTTGAATTCGTCAATATTCATTCGGTTTGGTGCCACCACATAAGAATCATCAGGAATGCGAACCGCTGCCCAATGATGTCCACCGATTGTTTCCAACCACCAAACTTCTTCATTGTCAGCAAAAGCAATCCCGTTTGGTTCATAGGTTCCGTAAGTTGTCAGTAATTGGCCTAAACGTTCGACTCCTTCGCGAGCACTTTTGATATAAGGCAAGACAAGAGTCACAAGGTCTTCTTCGCCCATCCCATTTTCCACATAAGGGTCAAGTCCGAGAATTCTTGGATTCGTAGTAATTGTTTCTGTTGCTGACATCGCAACATTTTCACTATTAATTCCTGCTGCAGGCCAAATTCCTTCTTTTAGGACAGCATTGGGTGTCGAAGTATAGCGCAAAGGATTATCTGGCAAATCTAATTCTAAACCAGATAAGACCGCCTTATAATGACGAACTTGATTTTCTGGTTCAATGACAATAAAGCGTTGTGGGTCAAGCGCTTCATGACCATCATCATTACGGGCAATCATTGTTGACCCGTCAATTGAGGCTTTTTTCCCAACGAGCACTGTTGTACATGACCCTTTACGGCGATTTTCAATTTTCATATTAGTTCTCCCTTTATATTTTATAGAATACATTGACAAAAATATCAACAATTGTGTTTCTAGCAGAAATACAATATTAATTGATTTTTTTCAGAATTTCTATCAGTAAAATTTGTTTACTTTTATTTTTCAAGTTCAAGCATTTTTTTAACTTCTGTTAAAATTGCAATTTGCTCATTTTTCAACTCATTTTTAACTATTTGTTCTTCAATAGTTTTTAATATTTTTCCCAACTCTGGTCCGGGCTTAAGGGAAAATTCATCCATCAAATCTTTTCCAGCAATAACAATTTCTGATTTATCATGAATTTGCAATTGGTCATTAATAAAAACTGCTCGTTCTCTGTCAATATCCCTTCCAAAAGCAATTTTCAACTCATCAACCAGAAGTGCTTTTTCCAAACCAAAATGATAAAGACTGACCAAATCCCAATTTTCAAGTTCATAGGCTGAAACAAGGTCAGCTACATATTTTGAAAATTCATTTGATACTTTCCATTTGCGCAAAAAAGCCTTCACATCAATATTTGAAAATCTAGTCAGTAAGGCTGCCCATGCTTGTTCTGAATTTTTAAAGTGAAAATCTACTGACAGCTCTGTCAGCACTTTTTTTAAGGCTAAATCTTGAAAATCTGGTAAGTATTTCCACGCTTCTGATTCAATCAATAAAGTCAGACCATTGCGCCATTCACTCCCCAACAATAATTTATCTAATTCGATAAATATTCGCTCAACCGAAATTTTTTCTAAGAGGTGAGAACGCTCACGCATGGCTGAAAAAGTTTTCTCTTCAATTTTAAAATCCAAAGTGGAAGCAAAACGCATGGCACGCATAATCCGTAAGGCATCTTCATTGAAACGCTCCAAAGCGCTCCCAACAGCTGTCAATCTTCGTTCTTTTAAATCTGTTAAACCATCAAATAAATCAATGATTTGACCCTCAAAATCACAGGCAAAAGCATTAACCGTAAAGTCGCGCCGTTTTAAATCCTCACGCAAATCTCTGACGAAATCCACATGGTCAGGTCGTCTGTAATCTGTATATTTTGATTCTGTCCGAAAAGTAGTAATTTCATAATGCTCGGCTTCCGATTTTCCAGCTAAAACAAGAACAGTTCCATGCTCAATACCGACATCGATAGTATAAGGAAAAATATCTTTTATCTCCTCCGGATAAGCACTCGTTGCAATATCTACATCGTGAATCTCTCGCCCAAGCAATACATCCCGTACAGAACCTCCAACAAAATAAGCTTCAAAACCATGCTCGCTTATTTTTTCTAAAACCGGCTGAGCCTGTACAAACTCCTCGGGTAATTTTTCTAATTTCATATCTTTTATTTTATCATTTTTTATAGAAAAAGGGGCATAGCCCCATTATAGGCTTCCAATTTTACTGACAGAATTTTTGAATACTATTAAAATACTGACCAAAGCACATAAACTTCTAAGTAAAGACTAGTCAGTAAGAAAAAAGCACGCAAGCCCAAAAAAGGGTTGACGAACTTTTTCCGATTTTTATCAGTAATTTTTATTCCATTGACTTTTCCAAATTAATCCAATAACGACAAATTTCGTCTCCGTCAATTTTCACAGTATTTTCTAAGATTCCACCATTTACTTCAATCGTTTTACGACTGGCCACATTTCCCTTGTCAGCAGAAATCATTACTTGAGAAATCAAACGTTTTTGATATTTGGGCAGGGCAAAATTGACCATTTTTTCAGCAATATGCTGACCTCTAAAATCAGGAGCGATACCATAACCAATATGTCCGCCCCATTCTAATAAAATTCCCTTTTCAATTTGCCAACGACAAGATATTTCACCAGCAATTTGTCCATTAATGAAAGCAAAGTATTTAGTAGCTGTTGACCAGTCTGGCTTTTCAGCACTTATTTCCTCTTTCCGAATTTTTTCCACATATTCCGCAAAATTATCCAAATTAACCTCGGCATAAGTTTTTACAGCATCAATCTTAAAAGGACTTGTATCTGTTGACCAATTATGAATATAATCCATAAATGCCTCAGCATCACTTAAGTCTAATCTACGAATTTCCAAATTACTCATAAAGCACCCCACTAAAGGTTTTATTATAGAAAAGCTCTTGCAAACTTACTCTATCGTCAAAAAAATTATAAATCAAAAAAGTGTTCTAAGCCATATTTTAGCTCAGAAACGGTCATCACTTTACGAATTCCAAGTGCAATTCCAGTCATAAAGCTTGAACGGTCGTAAGAGTCATGGCGCAAGGTCAATCCTTCACCTTTTGAGCCAAAAATGACTTCTTGATGAGCCACCAGACCTGGTAAGCGAACTGAATGAATCCTCATCCCCTCAAGAACAGATCCCCGCGCCCCAACTAATGATTCTTTTTCATCTACTGCCCCTTGATGATGAGCCAGACGTTCCTCAGCCATCAATTCTGCCGTTTTTACAGCAGTTCCAGAAGGCGCATCCTTTTTACCATCATGATGTAACTCAATAATTTCTACATCTGGGAAATATTTCACGGCCTGTTTCGAGAATTGCATTAATAAAACCGCACCTAAGGCAAAATTAGGTGCAATTAGTCCACCCAGTTCTTTCTCCCTAGAAAATTTTATTAAACGAGCCACTTCATCCTCAGTAAATCCAGTTGTGCCCACAACAGGTCTTAAGCCATGTTCCAGCGCAAAATAAGTATTCTCATAAGCAACCTCTGGAGCTGTCAAATCCAACCAAACGTCTGCTTCAATATTCTCTAGCTCCTCTTTTCGATTGAATACAGGAACATCAAAGGCCTCAGAAACTTCTTCTTTTCTCCCTAATAAAGCGACAAGTTCAAAATTAGGAGCGTTGAGAATCATTTGCACAGCCGTCGAACCCATTTTTCCACGAAATCCTGCCACAACCACTTTAATTTTATTCAAAATCATATCCTCACTCAAACATTTTATTATAATAAAAGAATTAACTAAGTAAATAAATCAGTATTTGTTAGTAACCGCTATTATTTCTATTATTCAGAATATTTCTCTTTACATAAAAGCACGTTTTTACGTGCTCTATTTTTTTGGAGAAATACCATAAGCTACAGTATTCAATCCTAAATGTGTTGCAATAACAGGACCAAAAGTAACTATTTCAACATCATCAAAACCTTGTGATAAAGCAAAGTCATAGAGCTCTTGTGCTCTTTCTTCTGCTCTAGTTTGAATGACATAAACCTTGTAGTCTGAAGGTTCTTGTACTTCTTTTAGTAAAAGTTCTTTCATGCGACTCATTGTTTTTTTCACAGTCCGAACTTTTTCAAAAACTTCTACTTTCCCTTCAGTACTAAAAGTTAATACTGGCTTAATATTCAATAAAGTACCAAGAACAGCCGCACCATTAGACAAACGCCCTCCTTTGGCTAACCAATGCAAATCATCAACGAGCATATAGGCGCGGTCGCCCTCTCTTTGTTCTTCAAACTTTGCAATAATCTCATCAGATTCTGCACCTGCTTCCGCCAAATCCAAAACAGTTTCAACCATATAACCCAAAGGACTAGAGGTAATAAAAGTCTCAGGAAATAGAACTTTCATTTGTTCATATTCGCTTTGTAAGTAGAAAATATTTTGATAAAATCCAGAAATTGCAGCTGGCAAAAAGAGACCTAGAACGTGAGTATATCCTTGTTTTTCTAAATCTTTTAAAAGACTATCAAGTTCAGCTACACTAGGCTGTGAGGTTTTAGGTACTTCCTGAGCCTTGGCCATAAGGTCATACCATTCTTCATGAGAAATCTTTTGTAAATCGTAATCCACTCCATCAATTGAAATCGGAATATCCAAAACAAAAAGATTTTGATAAGTTTTATATTTTTCGGCAAAATCTGCCGACGAGTCAGTAATAACAGCTAATTTCATAAGTCAATTCTATTAATTAAAATTCTAAGTTAATTCCAGGCTGATCTAAAGCAACCTCGGTTGTTTCATAAACCAAACGTTGAAGAAGATCAAACAAAGGTGCAGCAAGTTGAGCTAATTCTTCTTGTTCAAGTTCTTCTTGTTCTTTGATGATTTTTCCGCGTACATAATTCAATTGACTTACAAAACCTGAAAGTACGATATTATCCAATACAATCAAGTAGGTTAAGACAGCATGAATCCCAGTATCTCCGTCACCCAATTTTTCAAGTTGTTCTTTAGGAACAAGTTGAAATTGAACATTTAGATTTGTTTCGGGCGTTCCATTTTCTTTTTCCCATTCATAATTACGAGCATCATAATGAAATTGGTTAACAAATTCTTGTTCTCTTTCAATTGTCAAAGTCATTTTAAAATTCCCCTATTTTTATTTTAAATTTAGTCATATTCCAATTCATGAACAATAAGAACACACATTTCATTATCCTAATTCAATAGGCATCCCCAATATTCACTAAAATTCTTAACACTACTTCATTCTACCACATCTTGAACATTTTCACGCAATAATTGTAGCATTTTTAGTTCTTCGTCATTAGGTTCGTATGTATCCAATAAATCTGGACGGCGCTCTAGTGTTTTTTTCAAAGATTCTCTCAAACGCCACTTGCGAATATTCTCATGATGACCGCTCATCAAGACTTCGGGAACCTTCATTCCTCTAAAATCTTCTGGTCGAGTGTATTGGGGATATTCTAAAAGCCCACTAGAAAATGAATCATCTTCATGACTAGCCGCTTTCCCCAAAACGCCAGGTATAAGACGAACAACAGCATCAATCATTACAGTTGCTGCCACTTCTCCTCCTGTTAAGACAAAGTCTCCCAAAGATACCTCATCTGTCACCAAAGTTTTAATTCGTTCATCATAGCCTTCGTAGTGTCCACAAATAAAGATTAGTTGTTCTTCTTCTGACAATTCCTCAGCCATTTTTTGATCAAATTTTTTTCCGGCTGGATCTAAAAGAATCACCCGTGCAGGCTTTTCAGATTTTTGTGGAATTTTATCCATCGTATCAAAGATAGGTTGAGGCATCAACAACATCCCTTGTCCCCCACCATAAGGCATATCATCGACATGTCGCTGTTTATTTGTGGCATTTTCGCGAAAATCATGAGTATGTAATTCTAAAATACCTTTATCTTGAGCCTTGCCAACTATTGACTGGTTAAGTGGACCAAACATATCAGGAAAAATACTTAAAATATCAATTCTCATGCCCTTAGTCATCCAATCCTTCCATGATGTCCACATCAACTCGATGCTGAGCCACATCTACTTTCAGGACAACAGGTGGGATATAAGGTAAAAGTAAATCACGTTTTCCTTTACGTTTAACGACCCAGACATCATTGGCACCTGGTTGAAGAATTTCAGAGATCTGACCAATTAAAATGTCATTTTCATAAACATCACTTCCAATAATTTCATGATAGTAAAATTCCCCATCATTTAACTCTTCTTGATTTTCTTGCGCAATTTTAACAACATAACCTTTATATTTTTCGACATCATTGATATGATAAAATCCTTCAAATTTGACCACATAAAAATTCTTTTGTAATCGACCAGATTTCACTTTTAAATCTTGAATATAGTTATCTTTATCATCAAAAAGTGCTAATACTGCCCCTTTTGAAAAGCGCTCGTTAGCAAAATCTGTTGATGGTAGTACTCGAACTTCACCTTGAAGTCCCTGTGTATTAACAATTGTTCCTACTTTGTAAAAGTTTTCCATTCCCTAATTATAACATATCAACTAAGCCCTGATTTAAATGAAACTATTTTTGAGCAGATTTCTTTTAAAGAATACAAAATTTTAAAATTTTTGAAATATAAAGGGCTCAATTTTCAGCAGCAAATATAAAATCATAAAATAAAAAAGCTATTCAAAATTAAATAGCCTTTTATTTTACTCAGTCTTATTCAAGCAGGAAAGCCTTCATTTTGTCAATAAAAGCATCTGCTTTAGTATCTAAATGAAGGGCATGATAGCCCTCAGCAACTTCAACTAATTCCAAATTAGCACCAGCATTTTCAGCAAAGGAACGAATCGCTAACGGTGAACAAATTTGGTCTTCTTCTCCACAAAATAATAAGGTCGGTATCTTTAACTGCTCGGCCTGACTTTGGGCAAAACGTCCTGCTTCCATAATTTGTGAAAACAAACGTAAAGATAATAGTTCATGATATATTCCATCTTTAGTCACTAAATCAACTAAGTCACTCCGATGAGAGATTGCATCAACTTTAAGTCCCGTACGAACTCTAATTTTTGAATTAAATTTCCCTAAAACTTGAGCCAACTTTTGTAGGGGAATAGCCGGTGGATTTGTCAAGGCAAGCCAAGGAGATTCAATAACTGCTTTTTGATAAAGTTTTTGATTTTCAACATTTCTCAGCAGAACATTCAGTGAAATATTTCCTCCCATACTGTGTCCGAAGAGATAAACTGGTAATTTGGGATATCTTTTGCCAATTATTTTTCGGACTTCTAAGACATCACTAATAAAGTTTTCATAATTTCTTGCTCGTCCTTGAAGTTTAGGTTTAGCTGCTGCTAGAACCCCATGTCCTCTTTGGTCGTGCATAAAGCAAACAAAACCAGCATTAACTAATTCATTGATTAAATATAAATAATGACCCGTATATTCGCCAAAACCATGAACTAATTGCACCACGCCTTTTGCTTTTTCTTGTGGTTCAAAAATTCCAAGACGAATCCGATAGTGATCTTTCATTGAAATAATTTCATACTGTTTCTTCATTAAGCATTTCCTTTTACTCTAAATTTTAAACTTCAACTTCAACTTCAACTTTATTTTTCTCGATTACTTCACTTAGTACTTTAGTAAATTCTAAAGAATCGTTAAATGGATGGACAAAATCAAAAGTCTCGCCCCCATTTTCCACAAAAACTTCTTTATTTTCAATTTCTAATTCAAATAAAGTTTCCAAACAATCCGCCACAAAAGCTGGAGAACAAATTAATACTTTCTTTGTATCTTCTTTAGGAAGCTCAGCAATTCTATCTATTGTTGCAGGCTCTAACCATTTCTCAGGACCAAATTTTGATTGGTAAGTATGCTCGTATTCTTCTTCCTTTAAGCCTAATTTTTCAACAACTAGCCGCGTAGTTTCGATACATTGTGCCTCATAATCATCTTTCTTCTTCGTTACATACGATAGTGGAATGCCATGGTAGCTAAGAATAAGCTTATCATAATGATTGGCTTGCCATTTTTCTCTGATAGACTCTGCCAGTAAGTCTGTATAAGATTCAATCTGATGAAAATCTCGAATAACATTAATTTTGTCATCAATTTTCTTAACTTGTTGAATAATTGGCTCAACGGTTGTTAATGAGTATTGAGGATAGAGTGGGAGTACAGTAATATCCTCAACTCCTGATTCTTTCATCTCTCTAATGACCTTATCAATGCGGGGCTCTCCGTAGGTCATGGCAAAGTGAACATCAAAGTCTTCACGAAGTCCTTGTAATTGTTCTGTTTGGGCTATTGTGTAACTCATCAAAGGTGAACCCTCGTCAGTCCAGATTTGTTTATACATCTCTGCTGATTTTTGCGGTCTTACTTTTAAAATAATACCATTCAAAATTGGAAGCCAAAGCCATCTTGGTTTTTGAATGACGAGTGGATCACCCAAAAATTCTTTTAAATATTCCCTTACATCCTCTGTCTCACAAGAACGAGGCGTCCCTAAAGCTACTAATAAGATTCCTTTTTTCTTATCCATTATCCACCTATATAAAAATCAGTTAATTTATATTTATCACTGATTATTTCTACAATTATTAATCAATATTTTTTCATTCTAGCATATTTTTGGGGACAATAAAAGGAAATTCTAAATAACTATTTTATTTCTCAAAAGAACGTTCCGTTTTCCAAAAATAAAAGAACTCATCAATGATGAGTTCTTTTATTTTTACTTATTATTGGTCCACGAGGAGTCGAACTTTTTTCCCTTCAACAGGAACAAAGTATACAACTGTACGAATGGCTTGAATAATTCGACCTTGACGTCCAATTATTCTTCCAATATCTCCGTCAGCAACTTTGAGATGGTATTCCATAAACTCCTCACCTTCAATAATTTCCAAAGAAACTTCATCAGGCTGAGTCACCAAAGGTTTTACAATAGTTAAAACGAGTTCTTTCACATCTTTTTGCATTTCTTACCTCTACTCTAACTTGAAAGTTATTCAAGTCCATTTTATGTGATTTTTATATTCACGAAAAGCTGCTAAAAAGCAGCTTATCTCAAAAATTATTTAGAAAGTTTTGATTCGTGGAATTTTTTCATAACGCCCGCTTTTGAAAGGAGGTTACGAACTGTATCTGAAGGTTGTGCTCCGTTGCTCAACCATTCCAATACGCGTTCTTCTTTAAGAGTTACTTGGTTTTCAGTTACAAGTGGATTGTAAGTTCCAACTGTTTCGATGAATTTACCATCACGTGGTGCACGTGAATCAGCAACATTAATACGGTAGAAAGGTTTTTTCTTAGAACCCATACGAGTCAAACGAATTTTTACAGACATTTTATATTTCCTATTTCTTTTTTATTATATTTAATATTATAGCAGACTAATTTCATGCTGTCAAGAAAAAATCTTGACAGGCTATTATTTTCTCAAATTTTTTAGTAAATTTTGGGCTACTTCTTGATTCATCACTTTTTCTTTGCGCAATTGTTGACTTAATATCGCGATTTCATCCGCTTGTGCTCCTACACTCAAAGCCAAAGAACGAGCTTGTAGACTCATGTGTCCCTGTTGAATTCCTTCTGAAACTAGGGCACGTAAAGCGGCTAAGTTTTGAGCTAGTCCCACTGCAGCAATAACTTTTGCGAGCTCCTTAGCATCACTGATACCCAGAATCTCCATGGCCGCTTGTGCTTTTGGCAAAACCTTGACTCCCCCTCCGACAGTTGCCACTGGTAAAGGAATTTCGAGTTCGCCAACTAACATTTTCTCTTGAAGTTCCCAGTTGGCTAACCCTTGGTAGGCTCCATCTTTTGCCGCATAAGCATGAATAGCAGCTGAGATGGCCCGAGTATCATTTCCTGTAGCTAAAATGACCGCATTGATACCGTTCATAATCCCTTTGTTATGGGTACTAGCACGATAAGGATCAATTTTTGAATATTGGGAAGCAGCCATAATTTTTTGACCAATTTCATATCCATCTGCTTTTTTTGAAAGGCGTTCAACCGGAATTTCACAGGTCACTTTCACTAGTGATTCAGTAGCATAATTTGATAAAATACTAAACAGAATTTTTTCATCAGGAAACCACCTCCGAAAGAGTTCAGCAATTCCCTCTAAGATTGAATTAATAATATTTGCACCCATGGCGTCTTTAACATCAACCTTGACATCAACAGATAAAAACTTTTGACTAGAGAAAATCCGACTAGAAACCTCTCTCAAACCGCCACCTCGTTTAACGATTGAAGGGTAAGAAAGTTCGGCTTGTTCAAAGATTTTTTCTTGCTTTTCAAGTATTTCATTTGCAATCTTATCTGAATTTTTAACATCATAAAATACAATTTGACCACGCATTAAACGTTCTTTAATTTCAGCTACAAAATTTCCAGCTATTTTTGCTCCATTACTTGCTGCGGCAATTACTGACGGTTCCTCTGTAACCATTGGTATTAGAAAACTTTGTCCATTAATAACAAAATTTTGGGCAATTCCCATTGGCAATTCAAATTCAGAAATTTGATTTTCTATGAGATTGTCCAAAATAGTTGTATCTAGGGCCATCTCACTTAAAATTTCTTGACTCTTTTCGGATAAGTTTAACGAATTCAATCGCTCTTGTGGCGACATTTGATAAAATTTTTTTCTCATATTTCCCAAAAATGCCCAGAAATACTGGGCAATTCCTCCATCAATTTTTAAAAGTCAGGATTTTTCAATAAAATAGCAAGCCCTAGACCACCGCCAATACAAAGACTAGCAATTCCATAACGCTTTTGTTCACGTTTCAAAGCATATCCCAAAGTTGTCAGGATTTTGGCACCACTTGACCCAATAGCATGTCCAAGAGCAATCGCTCCTCCGTAAATATTAACTTGAGAATCTTTTAAGCCCAATTCACGATTAACAGCAATACTTGATGCAGCAAAGGCCTCATTAATTTCAAAAAGATCTATTTCTGAAAGCTGAACGCCTGAGCGTTGAACTAATTTTTGAATTGCATCAATCGGTGATACTCCCATAATTGCAGGGTCAATACCAACTTCCGCACTCTCAACTAATTCAGCAAAATAAGAAATCCCATGCTTTTCAGCGTAATCTTTAGTAGCCAAAATTAAAGCAGAAGCTCCGTCATTAACTGGTGAAGAATTCCCAGCTGTAACTGTTCCATTTTCCTTAAAGGCTGTCCGTAATGTAGCCAATTTTTCCAAGCTAGATGAAGGTCGAGGAGTTTCATCAACAGAAAGTTCCCCAAGAGCTACAATCTCGTCATTAAAAATTCCTGCTTGACTGGCTGCTACTGCCTTCTCTTGAGAATTTTGTGCGAATCGGTCTTGGTCAGCACGACTAACATCAAACTGCTCCGCAATTGTTTCTCCAATAATTCCCATTGAAATGCCAGAAAAAGCATCAATTAAGCCGTCACTTAACATGCTTAATGTTTCTTCTTCTGTATTACGATTTTTAAGAATAGGCGCATTAGACATTGATTCCGTTCCACCAGCAATAACAACTTCTGCTTCGCCCAACTGTAAAAGTTGCTTAGCTAGAATTACTGCCTTCATTCCTGAACCACAAACTTCATTAATGGTTGAAGCTGGAACACTGGTTGATAAACCACTATTAATCGCAATTTGGCGCGCAATATTTTGACCATTACCAGCTTGAAGAACATTACCAAAAATAACTTGTTCAACATCTGATTTTATATTTTTATTTTTTGACAATAAAGCTGAAACAACGTGTGTTCCAAGTTTTTCTGCCGAATACTCAGCAAGAGCACCATCATATTTTCCGACTGGTGTTCTTAAGGCGTCAATGATTACAATTTCTTTCACGAATGAACCTCCGAAAGTCATTATAGCATATTTTAAACTACTTTTGTCAAAGTATCTTTACATTAAATTGTGGAAAGATGTCTACTAAGTGACGAATTATCTGCCTTAATTTTTTCAAAGCATCTATCATTTGTAATATCTGTTCTACAAGCTTGTTAGAGTAAACTTCCTTAGTATTTTATAGATAAAAAACATCTTAGCTAAGAATTTAACGTATTTTTATGATAAAATTAAAGCATTCCAAAGACATTTGAAAGGAGTTCCTTTCTTCTATAATATTAGTAGATAAGGAAATTTTTAAAATATGAAAGTCGGTATTGATAAACTTGGATTTTTTGTTCCCAGTACTTTTGTGGACATGAGGGATTTAGCAGAAGCTCGCAATGTTGATCCAGCAAAATTCCAGATAGGTATTGGTCAAGATGAAATGGCAGTGAATCCTGCTACTCAAGATATAATTACTTTTGCGGCTAATGCAGCAGCTAGTATTTTGACTGATGAAGATAAAGAAACGATTGACATGGTTATTGTTGGAACAGAATCAAGTCTTGATGAATCAAAAGCTTCGGCGGTTGTTGTTCATGATTTACTCGGCATCCAACCTTTTGCTAGAAGTATCGAGATGAAGGAAGCTTGTTATGCAACAACTGCTGGCCTTGCTTTGGCCCGGGACCATGTTCTTTTGAACCCCGAAGCTAAAGTTTTAGTCATCGCATCTGATATTGCTAAGTATGGTCTAAATACTGGTGGAGAACCTACTCAAGGGGCTGGAAGTGTTGCAATGCTCATCACTGCTAATCCTAAAATTATGACCTTAAATAATGATAATGTTGCTTTAACTCAAGATATCTATGATTTCTGGCGACCTTTTGGTCAAGCTTACCCTACTGTTGATGGCAAATTTTCAAATGAAACTTACATTGATGCCTTTGCTAAAATTTGGAAAGAATACAGTCGCCGGACAAGCTTGCACTTTGAAGATTTTGCTGCTCTTGCTTTTCATACCCCTTACACAAAAATGGGTAAAAAAGCTTTGTTGCCAATGCTTGAAACAGAGAAACCAGCTAATGCTGAAGAACTGATGGAACAATTTGAACGTGGAATTGTTTATAATCGTCGTGTTGGTAATTTATATACTGGTTCTCTCTATTTAAGTCTAATCTCACTTTTAGAAAACTCTGATAAATTGAGCGTTGGTCAGCGTATTGGACTTTTTAGCTATGGCTCTGGTACGGTTGCCGAATTTTTCTCTGGTGAACTCGTCGAAGGTTATGAAAAGCACTTACTTAAAGTTGAACATCAATCAATGTTAGATGCAAGAAGTCGCTTGAGCATTCCTGAATACGAAACTATGTTTAACGAATATTTAGACCTAAATCACAACATTTCATTTAGTGATGATACAGCCTATTCTGTTTCAGAAGTCGTTGATAACCATCGTAAATATAAAAAAATATAAAAAAATACTGACAGCTTTTCTGTCAGTAAATTAAAAAGTCCTGATAGGACTTTTTTTATTTTATTTGCTCAACAATGATACCGCAGCTTCGTCAGCAATAACAGTAACATTCGCATGGTTTTGCAAAATTGATGCTGGAAGTTCAGTAGTCACTTCACCTTCAACCATTCCTTTAATTGCTTCTGCTTTTTCTTTTCCGTAAGCCATTAAAACAATGTTTTTAGATTTCATAATTGATGCAAGCCCCATTGAAATTGCTTTACGTGGAACATCTGCTTCTGATTCAAAGAAACGAGCATTAGCTTTGATTGTGCTTTCTTGAAGGTCTACAACATGAGTTGTAATTTCAGCTGGTGTTCCAGGTTCATTAAAACCAATGTGTCCATTTTGACCAATTCCAAGAATTTGCCAATCAATTGGGTTTTCTTCAATAATTTGGTCATAATGTTTTGCTTCAGCTTCAAGGTCAGTTGCTTTACCATTTGGCAAGAAGTTTTCTTTAAATGGTTTTTCTCCAAACAAATGTTTAGTCATAAAGTAACGATATGATTGTTCATCAGAACCATCAAGTCCTACATATTCATCCAAGTTTACTGATACCATGTTTGTAAAATCAAGGTCTGAATTAACGATTTGATTATAAAATTCTACTGGTGTTGAACCTGTTGCAAGTCCCAATGTTTTTGCACCATTGTTGATTGATTCTTTAAGAAGATCAAGTCCGATTTTTCCACCTTCAAGTTGGTTTTTTACTACGATAACTTTCATTTTTATATGCTCCATTCCTAAATTGGTATATATCAATTTTTCTACACTTTCATTATATCATAAAATAAGACCATGTCAACTAAAAATTGTCTTCAAAAATATCAAAATTAAAATAAAAAAGCTCTTTAATAAAGAACTATTTTATTTTGCTATTTTATTGACTGATTTTATAATTATGACATATATTTTCCAACAAAATTCCATACATGGCTCCAATATAAGTCAGGATTTATTTTTTCTGATTCACCATGTCCTGCTCCGTGAACAACCAATTTTTCCTTTTCGACCTTAGCCGTATTATAGAGAGGTTCTAACATTTTAAAAGGAACAAAAGTATCCTTATCCCCATGAATAAAGAGCATTGGCGTTTTACTCTTTGCTACTTGTTTAATCGCAGAAGACTTGAAGATATTATATCCTGCTCTGATTTCTGTCATAGTATTCGCAGCATAAAGGACAGGAAATTTAGGCAAGCCAAATAGTTGTTTTAGCTGATAAGTAAAAACATCTCCGGTTGAAGTATAGCCACAATCTTCCACAATGGCTTTGACATTAGAGGGAAGTTTTTCTCCTGAGGTATTCATGACAGTAGCTCCACCCATTGAAACACCTAGCAGAACAATCTCTGCTTGAGGGTCTCGTTGAGTGATTGTGTTAATCCAGAGCAGCATGTCTTTTCGGTCATCCCAACCCATACCAATATAATCTCCCTGACTTTTCCCATGGCCTCTTAAATCAGGAGTAACAACATTATATCCTTTATTATAAAAATGACGTGTCCAACTAGCCATATCACTTGATTGACCACCATAACCATGCACAACAATCGCCCACTTATTTGTCTTTGATTTTTGAATATAATCTGCCGCATAAAGTTTCAATTTTAACTTATCATACGAAGTGACATAAGAGGCTGTTGGCTTAACCTGAGCCATAAAGGCTTCATTTTGCTCTTTTCTCTCTTTTTCTTTTTTAGAGAGTGTTTTTTGCTTTTTTGAATCATTATTCCCAGTCAAAAAAGATTTGCTGGTATGCGCATTAATAGCCATGCCATAAAAATAATTTCCGATTGCAAAATATCCTCCGACCAAAATCACGGATAAAACCACCAGAATCCATATAATCATCTTTTTCCTTTTTTCATAATATTCCCTTTTATATTTATATTTTACTATTGTAATATTAAAACCTCTTTTTTGCAAATTCTTATATTATTTAGTACTAATTTTACGATACGTCATCTTTCGTCATATAAAAAATCATAGACTTCTCAAAGCTAGTACTTTCAAAAAATGATATAATAGTGAAGTATGTTTTTTCTTTTTATATAAAATTATTCTATGACAAACTGATAAGTTTGATGAGATAGACCTGAAAAGAAAGGCTTGAGGAAAATCTAAAATAGTTTAGCATAAAATATATTTTAGACCCTTGATAAAAGATTGGAGTAAAATAAAAACAACTTATGAATATAAATGATTTTGATTTTGATTTACCAGAAGAATTAATTGCACAAACGCCTTTGGAAAAACGCTCTGAATCACGTTTATTGATTCTCGACCCCAAAACAGAAGAACTTGAAGATAGACATTTTTATAATATTATTGATGAACTCGAGGCCGGAGATGCTTTAGTTTTAAATAATACACGTGTGCTTCCTGCTCGTTTGCACGGTGAACGTGCTGAAACAGGTGGTCATATCGAACTACTTCTGCTCAAAGATATGGGAGAAAATCGTTGGGAAACTTTAGCTAAACCTGCTCGTAAAATGAAAGTTGGCGAGGAAGTTGTTTTTGGTGACGGTCGTTTGAAAGCTGTTGTTGTTGAAATTCTCGAACACGGTGGTCGAATTGTTGAATTTAAATATGACGGAATTTTTCTCGAAATCTTGGAAAGCTTAGGAGAAATGCCATTACCACCATATATTCATGAGCAACTTGAAGACCAAGAACGTTATCAAACCGTTTTTGCTAAAGAAAATGGTTCTGCCGCAGCTCCAACTGCTGGTTTGCATTATACACCTGAACTTTTAGAAAAAATTGCTAACAAAGGGGTTAAAATCGTTGAGTTGACTCTCCATGTTGGCTTAGGAACTTTTCGTCCTGTCAGTGTAGATAATGTTGATGAACATCATATGCATAGTGAATTTTATCGTCTGACAGAGGAGGCTGCCGCCCAACTCCGAGCCGTTAAAGCCAGTGGTCATAAGATTGTCGCTTCTGGAACAACGTCAATTCGTACTTTAGAAACAATTGGTAGCAAATTTGATGGAGATATTCAAGCTGATTCTGGCTGGACTGATATTTTCATTAAACCTGGTTATGAATGGAAAGTTGTCGATGCCTTTAACACTAATTTCCACTTACCAAAATCAACTTTAGTTATGTTAGTTGCCGCTTTTGCTGGACGTGACTTCGTTCTTGAGGCTTATCAACACGCAATTGATGAAAAGTATCGCTTCTTCAGTTTTGGTGACGCCATGTTTGTTCGTCCAAAAAAATAATTACTGACAGAATCATCAGTAGAAAATGAAGATCTGTCAGTAATGACAGACTTTTTTATAGGAATCTTTAAATGAGTTTTATCAATATTGTCATGTTACCTGATTTTATCAGTGTCATCTCCGATGGACAAATTACGACCAATGAACTTCTGACGCAAAGTCATTTTAAAAAATTTGAAAGTAATCCGAATGGTTTCGTTGTTGGAATTACAGGATTTGAATTAATCACTAATAATATTCGAAAAAAATTCTATTATCAGCCAAATTTATCTTTTGAGGATGCTGAGCTTTTACTTAGAAATGAACTCGAAAAATATAAAAATAAACAAGTGATTTTTGGTCAGAATATCTCATTTAATGCAATGATTGCTGGGTTTCCTCTGGCAGCTCCGTCTCTGCCAAGAGCAATCAGTTTTCACGTTGAAAATCAAACGATTTCTGAACAAAATTATGAAAAATCAGCAGTTCTTTCTCTAGTTCCTGACGATATCAATTTTAATCCTAATCAAATTATCACTGATAATCTTCATAAGACGAATAATATCAGCCCAGTTTTCCAAATTCAAACTCTTCAACGTAATGCACTCTATAAAGTTGCTGACCAATCTAAAACGGTCAATAAAGTCATTTTTCAGGAAATAATTCAAGCCAAAACTACTGACAGAAGACAATAATCTCTCTGTCAGTAAAACTATAAATTTCGTCAATAAAAAAAGACTGAATTAATCAGTCTTTTTTTCATCATTTTTCTGTTGATTAGCCTTTGATAAAGTCAATTTACCGTGAGAATTGTATTTTTTTAATAAGTCATCAATCCGTTCATCTGTCCAATAATCGGCTGAGGCAATAAAATTTCCGTCTTTGTCACGGTCACCAATAATTTTAAATCCCATTTTTAATCTCCGAAAATATTGATATTTTTAGTCTACAAATTCAAATTCAAATTTTTGAATTCGTACATAATCTCCGTCTTTGGCACCCATTGAGCGAAGCGTTTCATCGACACCGAAGGCACGCATTTGCCGAGCAAATTTCATTACTGATTCATCATGGTCAAAGTTTGTCATGATAAAGAGTTTTTCAATTTTCTCACCAGATAAACGCCATCCACCATCATCATCGCGTGAAACTTTGAATGGTTTTTCTTCGTCTTCAAAGCCATAGTAAGCTACTTCATCACCCAAGGCATCTTCGTCATAAAGTAAGAATTCTGGTGTTTGAGCAAGTAATTCACTCGTACGAGCTAACAAGCCTTGTAATCCTGTTTTAGTCAACCCAGATACTTCAAAAATTTCAGGCATTTCTTGATCTGCTTCTAAATCAGCAGCTAATTTTTCTTTAAATTCGGCCAAACGTTCTGCTGCTTCTGGCATATCCATCTTATTGGCAACAATAAGTTGTGGACGTTCCATCAAGCGGAGATTGTAAGATTCCAATTCATCATTGATTGTTTTGTAATCTTCATAAGGGTCACGTCCCTCAAGTTCAGACATGTCAAGAATATGGAGAAGGACACGTGTCCGTTCAATATGACGCAAAAATTGAATTCCAAGTCCTGCACCAGAGTGTGCTCCTTCAATTAATCCTGGCATATCCGCCATAACAAAACTATCGCCATAACCGACTTGAACCATCCCAATATTTGGTGTAATTGTTGTAAAATGGTAAGCTCCAATTTTAGGACGAGCATTTGAAACTACTGACAGCAAAGTAGATTTCCCAACTGATGGGAATCCAACTAAACCAACATCTGCTAAAACACGAAGTTCCAAAAGTAGAATCTTATCTTCTCCAGGTTCTCCATTTTCTGCCACTTCTGGCGCTGGATTACGTGGTGTAGCAAAGCGAATATTTCCACGACCACCGCGGCCACCTTTAGCAACCACAAATTCTTGATCTTTTTCAATCAAATCGACTAAAACATCGCCAGTTTCATTATCTTTAACAGTTGTCCCTTGAGGAACATGAACAATTAAATCTTCGGCTCCACGACCGTGCATCCCTTTGTTCATTCCTTTTTCACCGGGTTTCCCACGGAAGATGCGGTTGTATCGGAAATCCATCAAAGTTGACATTCCTTCATCAACTTTAAAGATTACAGAACCCCCTTTACCTCCATCACCACCGGCAGGACCGCCATCTGGTACATATTTTTCACGACGAAAAGCAACTGCGCCATCGCCACCTTTACCAGCTTTTACTTCAATTCGTGCTGTATCTAAAAATAAAGACATACAGTTTCTCCTCTAAATTTTCTTTAAATAGTTTATATATTATTTTTCCACAAAAATGCGTGCTATTCATTATAGCATTTTATCCAGCTTTTTTATAGCTTGCCCTATGCTAAAAAAGTGACAATCCTAAATTATCACTTTTTTTACTTTTAATTTGAGCTAGTCGTTGTACTTTGAGTAGTACTTTCTCCGCTTATTTCAGCCTTTTTAGCATTTTGAGCCGAAATAGAAGCCGACTTAGAAGTGGATAATTGAGAAAGATAAGCATCATAGGCCGCTTTAGGTTTCGTATAAATTCCCGCTTCCATATCCACTACTTGTGGAGCCTGAACTTGTTTAGCAATGCTTGGATAATAAGGAAGTCGATCAGCCATTTGACTGAGAGAGACACGAACCTGATTTCCATCACTCATATCAATTGCGATAAAATCTTTGGTTGCATCTGTAGGAGTTTTCGTTACATTCGTCATCAAAGCTTTGATAGCTGGTTTAAGAGTTTCATAGGCTTTGACAAAAGTCTGGACTTCTTCATCAGTAAAATCTTGTAAAACTGGCAATTTTTCAAGTTTGCTGGCATCAACCGGTGTCTTAATCACATAGCCATTATTTAAGACAAGATAAGTTTGATTATTCCTTTTGACATAAACACTATTGGTATGTTCTTGAACAACCGCCTCAAATCGATTTGGAAAATGATAGTTAATCGTGACAGTAGAAATTCGAGGAAATTTTTGTTCAATCGTTGACTCAATTTTCGCCTTATTATTAAGAATTTTAAAAATACTATCACTTGTCTTAATTTCTGAAGCGAGGGCTACTTGTTCTGAACTTTCATTTTTATTCCCCGATACGTTAAAAGTTGATATTTTACTCAAAGGTGAAATCAAATAGAGAGAGCCCAAAAAGACCAGAATAACAACCAATAAAGCTGGCCACGTTTTCTTTAAAAGTGGAGCTGAGCCTTCAAACAACTTTGAAAATCTAGCTTTTTTTGGCTTCTCTTCTTCTTCGACTTCTTGAGAAAGAGAATCTAGTTGAGCAACAATTTGTTCATTTTCAGTTGAATATTCGCTTGATTGGCTTTCTTCTTGGTTTACTTCCAAGTTTTCATCTAACAACTCAGCTGACTCAGCTTGACCTTCAGTGTCATCAAAGTTTTTTTCAGTTTTTGGAAGACTTTTAAGAAAAGGAGAGCTCAAGCGAGCCTTTTTAGGCTGATTTGCTTTCTTTTCTTTTTTAGCTTCTTCAGCTTTTCTTTTCTGATATTCAAGATGTTTTTGCTGCCAAGGGGTTAAGTTATTATCTTTTTCACTCATTTAGTTACTAATCTCTTTCACTAGATTGTAAAGGCGTTGGCTAGCATCTGGAACGCCTGCTTTTAGACTAGATCTTTGCATTTCTTGATATTTTTCTGTGTTTTCAAGAATATCTGAAATCGCTTCGACTAAACTTTGACCATTCAATTCTTCATCTTTTACAATAATTGCTGCTCCTTGATCAACGTATTCTTGAGCATTTTTAGTTTGTTGGTCTGCTGTGACATTTGGACTAGGAACATAAACCGCTGGTAAACCTAAAGCTGTCACTTCCGCGATTGTTGTTGAGCCAGAACGCCCTAAAAAAAGTTGACTTTTTGCTAAAAGTTCAGTCATATTATTGATGTAAGGTCGAATATCTAAATTTGGATTTTCTTTATATTGATCAAAAGTTTCTTTGTAATCATCATAATAAATCTCACCTGAAGCATAAACTGTTTTGAATGAACGTTTAGCCAATTCAGGCAGGGCTTCAATAAAAGCATTATTAAGTTTTAAAGCTCCACGAGACCCCCCAAAAATCACTACTGTTGGTTGTTCAAACTTTTCAACTTGAGCAGCTGCATCAGCAACTTCTTGTGCTCTTGGATTCCCTGTGAAACTTGTTTTCTCACTAGGAAAATATTGCTCCGCTGCATGGAAACCTACGGCAATTCGGTCAACTTTTTTGGCAAGAAAACGATTGGTAATTCCTGGAAATGAGTTTCCTTCATGAATAATTGTTGGAATTTTCAATTGTGCCGCTGCAAAAACGACTGGTCCTGCCACATATCCACCAGTTCCTAACACAACATCTGGCTTAAAATCCTTCATAATTTTTTTAGCATCTGATACTGATTTAAAAAATTTATAGGCAGTTTTTATATTTTGTGGACTTAATGAACGTCTTAGCCCTTGAATATCAACTGTTTTCAATTGAATTCCTGCTCGTGGAACAATTTTAGATTCTAGACCTTTTTTAGTTCCAATATAAAGGACCTCTGTATCTGGTTCCTCTTGTTTTAAATATTTCAGGAAAGCTAGGGCTGGGTAAATATGACCACCTGTGCCGCCACCTGTAATGATAATTCGCATATTTATTCTTCTCCAATGGTTTGGGGATTCGCTGATAGATCTAAACTTTTTGAGCTTTAACCGCTATCTTCTTCACTCAAATCAATAAATCGAAAAAAAGTGGACGACAACGAAATAAATAACCTACGAGTTAGACCTGATAATTGTCAGTAAAATGAACTTGTTTATATTAATCTGTCAGTAAATTGAGTATTCAAATTAGTCCCAATTATAATTGTCAGTAATTTATTCTATCATATTTTTTATTTTAAGCTCTCAAAAGCCTCGATAAATAAATCGCCTCGTTCTTCAAAAGTTTTATATTGATCCCAACTTGCACAAGCTGGGCTAAGTAAAATGGTATCACCAACTTGCGTTTGAGGCATGATTTCTTTAAGAGCAGTTGCAACATTTTGACTAGAAAACACAGGAATATTCAATTTTTCAGCCATCAACCGCAATTTATCCGCAGTTTGTCCAAAGACAACCATTCCTTTTAAGTCTTCTAAATCTTTTTCTAAATCTTCAAAGCCATTGCCTCGGTCAAGTCCACCAGCTAAAAGCCAAAGTTTACTGTTGTCAAATCCTGACAAGGCTTTTTGAGTAGCCAAAATATTAGTTGCTTTACTGTCATTATAGACTTTTCGTCCATCAATTTCACCTAGATATTGCAACCGATGTTTTACACCTGCAAAACTTGTCAGTACTTCAACAATTGCTTCATTTTCTGCTCCACGTAATTTTGCAGCGACAATTGCCGCTAAAGCATTTTCTAAATTATGATCCCCAGGAAGTGAAAGCTCAGAAGCCTCCATGATAAATTCATCTTTAAAATAAATTTTCCCCTCATTAACATAAGCACCTGAAACTTTTTCTTTAGTTGAAAAAGCAAGGACCGTTGCCTTTGTTTTATCTGCTAATTTACGGCATTTTTCTTGGTTAAAATTGAGAATTAGGAAATCATCTGCTGTCATATTTTCTTGAATCCGCCATTTAGCAGCTTCATATGCTTCTTGTGAACCATGGTAGTCCAAATGAGCAGAAAAAAGATTTGTAATTAAAGCAATTTTAGGTCTGAAAGTATCAATTCCCATCAATTGGAAACTTGAAAGTTCCATCACTAATGTGTCAGTAGCTTGAGCTTTTTGGGCAACTTCTGACGCTGGAAAACCAATATTACCTGATAACTTAGCAGATTGCCCATCAGCATTTAAAATATCAGCAATTAATGTCGTTGTTGTCGTTTTACCATTTGTTCCTGTGATGCCAATAATTGGTACCTCACTCACTAAATACGCAAGTTCAACCTCAGTAATCACTGGAATTTTTAGAGCTTCTGCTCGCTCAACCATGGGATTATCATAACGAATTCCTGGATTTTTAACCATCAGTGCAAAATCTTCGTCCAACAAATCAATCGGATGACTTCCTGTGATGACTTTAATCCCTTCTTCTAATAGTACTTGAGCTTCTTTATTTTCTTCAAAAGGTTTGCCATCATTAACTGTAACAATCGCTCCCAACTCATTGAGCACAAGAGCAGCAGCCATTCCAGAACGGGCAAGCCCAAGAACTAAGATTTTTTGATCTTTAAATTTCGTTATTTTTTTCATTTTCTATTCCTTTTTAAGTTGTCAGTAAAATATTTCACTGACGACTTTATCTAATCTATTTTACCCCTAATCAGCCTTTTTTTCAACAGTCATAATTACTGACAGCACTATCAATAATTTTTCAAAGAAAACAAAAAAAGGCTGACCCATTTGTCAGCCCATATTTAATTACAATGCTTGGGCATCTTCTTCTGATGTCCGAATACGAATCACACGTTCTACTGGTTGAATGAAAATCTTTCCATCTCCCACTTCACCAGTTCGCACTGCTTTAGTGATTACATTAACAATTTGATCAACTTTCTCATCAATTGAGACAATTTCTATTTTTATTTTAGAAAGTAAAGTTGTTTCAATTCGCTGACCACGAACATATTCCGCAAAACCTTTTTGTTCACCATAGCCAAGAACTTGCGAAACAGTCATGCCATGTACCAAGCCATTGTCTGATAGAGCTTTTTTCAAATCTTCTAATTTATCCGTTCGAATAATCGCTTCAATTTTTTTCATGTTTTTTCTCTCTCTTATCTTTAAAAATACATTTCCTTCATTTTTTAATATAAATTTACTGACAGACTTATCAATAAACTAAAATCAAGAATCTAAACCTAAAAATGTTGGATAAGCAGTTTCTTCATGCTCACTATCATCAAGACCAATTGCCTCAGCACGGTCAGTAACTCGAATCGGCATAATAAGTCCAATCACCTTAATAATAATCCAACTGACAAGAGCCGTAAAAATAACTGTAAAAACAACCGCAGTAAGATTAGCCAAAAGTAATTTTCCTGACCCATAAACTAGCCCTACATAACCTTTTTCTGGAGCCAAAGCTGGTGTTGCGAAAATTCCTGTCATAATTCCGCCAAACATTCCACCAATTCCATGACAACCAAAAGCATCTAGTGCATCATCATAACCAAATTTCTTCTTGACTACAGAAATCATAAAATAAGACAAAGGACTAACCAACAAACCAATGATTATCGAAGACCAAAGAGAGACAAAACCAGCACCTGGAGTAATCGCAACTAAGCCAACAACCGCTCCAGAACAAGCACCAACCACTGAAGGTTTACCAATCATAATTTTTTCAATAATCATCCAAGAAAGCATCGCTGCCGCTGCAGCCGTATTAGTAGTCATAAAAGCATTAATCGCAACACCATTGGCAGCAAGGGCTGAACCTGCATTAAAACCAAACCAACCAAACCAAAGAAGACCAGCGCCTAAAACAACGAAAGGAATATTATGTGGACGATAATCTAAACGTTCATAGTCTCGCCTCTTTCCAAGCACCAATGCTAGAACTAGACCTGTAACCCCACTAGAGATATGAACAACGTCTCCCCCAGCAAAGTCAATCGCATGAATTTGAGCCAAGAAACCGCCACCCCAGACCATATGAGCCAGAGGATAATAAACCAAAATCAACCAAGCTCCCATAAAAAGTAGAATAGGAGTAAATCTCATTCTCCCAACTACCGAACCTGTAATCAAAGCGACCGTAATAATCGAAAACATCATCTGAAAACCAGAAAAAAGACCGTCAGGAATGTGATTGGCAGGAAATAATGAATTTTTGGCCATATCTACACCATTCATAAACCAATGGTCAAAATTTCCAATCCAACTATTATTTCCAGAAAAAGAAAATGAAAAGCCAATAATTAACCATAAAATGGAAGCCAGAGCCATTGGTGCCAATGACATCATCATTGTATTCAATACATTTTTACGCCTTCCAAGCCCCCCATAGAAAAAGGCCAGTGCAGGTGTCATTAATAAAACCAAAGCTGCACAAATTAAAATAAATGCAATCGATCCTGTGTCCATAAAAATTCTCCTTTAAAATTTCGAGATTAAATAAGAAATTTACCGATATTTTCTGAATATTTAATCATGTCATAAAATATAACACAGTTTTTTGTTAAAGTCAATTATTTACTCATTTCATGTTATATAACATAACATGAAATGAGCAGATAAAAAGGAATTATCTAAAAGATAATTCCTTTTTATCATATTTTTGGAAATTTTAAGGTAAAAGTTGAACCAATCCCAAGCTCAGAACTAACTTCAATCTCTCCTTGATAATTTTCGGCTAAACGAGCCAGAATTGGTAAACCTAAACCAGTTCCGCCAATCTCACGGTTACGTGCCTTATCCGCTCGAAAGAATCGCTCAAAAAGATGATTAATATCTTCTTCGGCAATTCCGATTCCTTTATCAGAAACACTAGTAATGACAAACTGTTCATCTTCTGAAACAGTAATCACAATCTCCTTTCGATCATCCGGAGAATACTTAACAGCATTATCTAACAAAATGCGTAATCCTTGTTCAAAATGATTTTCAGATATCCGGGCATGGACAGGGTAGATAAGCTGATTATCAAGTACAATCTCAAAATCCTCATGTAGAAGTTGGAAGTTTTTAAGCGCATGATTAGATACTTTCCCAACGTCACAATCCAATTCTTCACTGGACAAATCTACATTTTCAAGCCTAGCCAAAGCAAGCATTTCTTCAAGCATTTTCTTCATTCGGTCTACTTCATCCAAACTCGCCTGCAAAGATTCATCCAAAACTTCTGGATCATTTTTTCCCCAACGATTTAAGAGATTAATATGACCGTCCAAAACTGCTAACGGAGTCCTTAATTCATGTGAAACATCAGAGACAAACCGATTTTGCTGTTCAAGGTATGCTTTCATTTTCAGCATCATATCATTATAAACATGAGCTAATTCTTCAATTTCATCACCACTTTCAATTTCGATAGGTTTGAAATCATTCGTGGGGTCGCTCGCCATTTCCTGCATTCCCTGATAAAGTTTTTCTAAAGGCTTCATAAAATAATTCGCCATAAAATAACCAATCATTTGCGCAACGATTAAAGCGACAATTTCTAAAATTAACAAGACGACTAAAAGGAGATTGGAAATCCGATGATAAGTTGTCGTGTCATAAAATGCCTGTAAATAGCCTACAACCTGTCCCGTCCCTTTAGAAACAATCTTCCTTTGGACTAAATAACCTGGATTCTCACCTTGAATTTCTTTCATCTCATTATTGCCTTGCTTTTGAAATCCAAAATCACGTCGATTAGTTGAATATAGTAATTTATGATTTAAATCATAAATATAAAATGCTTTCCGAGTCCCGATGATACTTCCCAGACTCATTCCTTCCGATTCCCCATTTTGAATCTTTGATGTCGCTTCAATATAAGTATTCAAATTAGTTGAATTTAAAGGAGCATCCGCTTGTTCTAATACCTCTTCAACGCTGTCCATTGAACCTGTCAATAACCTTTGTTCCTCCTTGATGAAAGAACTTATGGTCAGTTGATAAGTTAATGTTGCAAAAAGAGTAAAAGTAATAAAACAAAAAACGGTGTTAGCAAAAGCCCACCTAAGCATAATAGACCGCTTAGCCGAACTTTCTTCTACCGTTTCCTTTTTCTTGTTGAAAGTGAATAATTTTTTCATTTTTTTATTTTTTTATTTGCGTTCACGCATCACATAACCCAAACCACGAACGGTTTGAATATAGCTGTCTTGTCCTTCAACATCAATTTTATTTCTAAGATAGCGGATATATACATCAACAACATTTGTTTCCGTTCCTTCTTCATATCCCCAAACTTGTGAAACTAAATGTTCGCGAGTGACAACATCCCCAACATTTTGCATCAACGTCAAAAGAAGATCGTATTCACGACGCGTCAAATCAATTACTTTTTTACCGCGGTGAACGGTACGATTTGTTTTGTCAATTACAAGATCACGAAAAGAAGTGTTTTCAGCACGTTCTACAGCATGACCATGTTCTTCACGACGGAAGAATGCACGAACACGAGCCAAAAGTTCTTCAATCGCAAAAGGCTTAGTAATATAATCATCTGCTCCAATATCAAGACCGGCAACACGGTCCATTGTTGAATCACGCGCGGTCATCATAATAATTGGAGTATCTTTTTCTTTGCGCAAACGGCGGGCAACTTCAAAACCATCAAGTTCAGGAAGCATCAAATCAAGCAAGATTAAATCATAATCTTTTGAAGTTGCTTCTTCAAGCCCAGAACGTCCGTTATCTTTAATCTCAGTGGCATAGCCTTCATGCTCTAATTCTAATGAGACGAAACGAGCTAAATTCTTTTCATCCTCAATAATCAAAATTTTCTTTGATGCCATATTATTCTCCTTTGTTAAAAAAACTGCATAATTCGATTTCTTATAATACTATTATAAGATAAATTTAATTTATGTACAAACTATTTAACGCTTTTTTTAAATTGTTTTCGCTTTCTTATGCTTAACAACAGAAATTGTTAAAAAATGAGAGCCATCTAATCAAATAATCCGTTCAAACCATCAAAAGGAGATTTCTTTTCTTCCTTTTTATCTTCTTGTTGCTTGGCATAGTCTTCTTCACTCAAAACAGACCAAAACTTCCCGCTTGGCAATTCTTCTGCTTCTTCATTTTCAGCTAAAATTTGCAACGGAATTTCCAATAGAATATTATCAGTCACTGACTCATCTAAACTAATGATATCTTTATCTAAAACAATAATTAAATCATTATCTAGTAATTCCTGATTTCCTTTTAGCGTTTCCTCGGTTGCAAAAATTTCGTTGACTAGGATATCAATTGGATATTTGACTGGTTTCAAACTTCTTGAAGAAGGTAGGGTTAAAGTCGTTTTTATTTGATAATCCAAATAGAACAACTCATCATCATAAGCAATTTCACCACTAACTTCAATTGGTAGACAATCTAAAATTTCTGCGGAACGTTTCACAAGTTCCTCGCGAAGGTCTAAATTCTCATTGAAAGCAATCTGTTTTTTTTTTGTTAATTCATTTAAAGACCATTTCATCTTTTAATATTCTCCCACAATTTAATCATTTTTCTTTATTTTATCTTATTTTTACATTTTTTCATAATAAAAAGCTGTCTAAAGACAACTTTGATATTTCTAAAAATAAAAATGGTCGAATGACCATTTTTATTATTGTTTGCCGTATTTCTTTTCGAAACGAGCGATACGTCCGTCCGCTGCTTGGAATTTTTGACGACCTGTGTAGAATGGATGTGAATCTGAAGAGATTTCAACACGAATCAATGGATAAGTGTTTCCGTCTTCCCATTCAACAGTTTCTTTAGAACCTTTAGTTGAACCAGTCAAAAATTTGTAACCAGTTGTTGTGTCCATGAAGACTACTGGTTGGTAATTTGGATGGATATTTTGTTTCATCGTTAGAATTTCCTTTCTGCCTTGGACTGTTTGCCAGACCAAAGTTGTACGAATACTTAAACATTCTATCAAAATTCGAAGTAAATTTCAAGCTAAAATAATCTTTTGTCAAGAAAAAAACTTTACAAATTATTTCTGTCTCTAAGTAAGGTTAAAAACCAAGTATTTTCAGGCTAAAAGTTTCTTGGCAAAAAGTAAATTTACTTTTTAAATCATTTCATAAGCAAGCTTTGACTAGTCTCTTTTAGTCAAATAATTAACCACACGTTCAAACTTCTTGTTTTATATTCATGACTTTTGAAAGTTTTAAAAGTAGTTTTCTCTTAGATTATTATACCTTTTTCCTTTAAATTTTCTCTACAGGATTCAAGATAGGATTCATTATGCTCTGGATATATGGGCAAAGTCTGAGTAATCTTTTTTAATTCTAGATAAGCTTCACATTTTTGACCTCTATACAACGGATCAAACCAGCTTTCATCAGGATGATATCCTCTTATTTTCATCTCATTCATCACTTCCAGATGATATTGAAAAAGTTTATATGGAGAATAATTGAAGACGTAATTTACCGTCGAATGTTTTTTCGCCTAGCCCTTTCCACGTAAGGCACAACACTCTCGATGTTGACCCAATAATTGTGCTCTTGGAAGTTTTTCAATTAAAGCTTCATGCCATAATCTCATTGCTTGTCATCCTTTTCTCTTATCTTTTTAGTCCATTAATCACTTTTTAATCAAAAAATTCCCCCGAAGGAGAACTTTCTTTTCTCTATTTACAACAGATATTAACTGCTTCTTCCGATTGTTCAACCGATGAGTTCTAGAATGAAACACTTAATCTCTGAAATACAGATAGTTTTATTATACCTTGATAAAATGATGCTCTCAAGTATTTTGACTTCACAACCTTATCCCAAAAATCATTTCCCAATTACATAACGTAAACGACTGGCTTGTTCTTTGCTTAAGACTTGATAAGAGAACAATGTATTATAACCGGTTCCTGATTGCGAAATTAATATAGAGCCATCCGGACGAATTTTTTCTACAAAAGCAACATGACCATAGGTAGGGTCAGCACCATCTTGTCCCGCTTTATAGCTAACTGCACTATGAAGTTGAGGAGTGGATGTAACTTGATAGCCTGATTGATTTTGCCAGTCTTTGCCATTTCCCATGTAAAGACCATAATTTATTCCAAATTCTTTCGCTCGATTATAGACCCACCATGTACATTGCTTATAGGCGTAAGTTTGAGTTGAATAATTTTCAATATCCATCGGTCTATCAATAGTCCAACCCGCTGGAGTGCCTGGTAAACTGTCAGAAGGCATTGTCTTCCACGCAGTAGCTCCATATTTCCAGCCTACTTTTAGCAGACTATTTTGCTCAAAAAAGTTCGTTGTATAATTGTGTGCTCCGGACTTAGTATTTGGGTTGTAAGCAACGTAAAGATTAACCGTTCCTGCTGAATAAAAAACCGGTTTGGCCCCATTATCCCAACGCCAACCTGCTTTTACTAGGCTTTGAGCCTCATAATTACTCAAGGTATAATAGTGGTCTCCCCCTTTAACGTTTGGATTATAAAGGCGATAAACTGGCGCACCTGAATTTGCTGCTTGCCAACCAATTCCCTCATCAAGCCAACCGACATTTTTTAGAGAATTTCCCTCATAAAAATTCGTTGTATAAAAATGTTCCCCGCTGTTGGGATTATAAAGCCGATAGACTGGGCTTTTAGAGCTTGCCTTTACTTGGTTTTCATTAGCTACCGTGCAAGCACTTGTTGCTCCAATCATAGCTAATAGTAAATAAATCTTTTTATGCCGCATTAAGGTCCTCCATCTGGCCTAATTTAATGTATTCTATTTAAACTCTATAATAGCTCGAGTAAAAAGTCGAGCGATTTCATTTTGTAAATTTTTCAAAAATTAAATACAGCAATTTCAGGAACAACACCAAATCTAGCTGATAAGTGAGTTGTTCCAATACCTGTATTCACATAAAGGGTTTCATTTGTATTTAATTGATAAAGCCCTCCAGTGTAATTATTTGAATGTTTCATGACAGAGGCAGCTTTTTTCTGAACTTGAGGGATAAAAGGAATATTTACCTGACCACCATGGCTATGTCCTGATAAAATCAGTTCATATCCCTTAATTCTGATACTGACTTACTTCATCAGGTTCATGAGTCAATAGAACGTCATAAGTACTTTCTTCCATCTGATATGATGATGGTAAAGAAGGATTTCCTAGCAAGGCGTCATCTAAGCCAGTAAATAGGATTTTTTCGCCGTTATTCATAGGGATAAGTAAATTTTCATTTCTTAAAAGAGTGAAACCAGACTCCGACATAATATTCGCATATTCTCTGGAAGCTCCTCCTCCATAATCCCTGTTTCCCCAAATCGCAATCTTACCATATTTTGCTTTCATTTTTTGGAGTTTTGAAATGACTTGTTCATTTTCATTATAGTGAGCGTAATTATCGTATAAATCTCCAGAAAACACGATAAAATCAGGATTTTGTTCATTAGTTTTCTGAATAACTTTATCTAAATGCTTTGCATCAAAATCTTTTTTT